>JBDSEJ010000001.1:0-1889 GCA_039920105.1 Candidatus Nitrotoga sp.
GTTTGACTAAGCTTCAGGATTAGGAGTAAAAAATAATCCCCTGCGTCGCTACACTCTGACTGTCCACTTTGTCGTGGTCTAGCCATTTAGGTTGTATGGAATACGTAAATGGTAAACAAAAACAAGAATGCTTCTAATAATATTAAACAAACTCTTACAAACTACGCCGCAATATAGGCTGTCCACAGTTTGGTCGATTGTGTTTTTGGTAAAAAGGAGAGAGTGTCAGGCCATTGTTTACATATGATTTTGTAGCGATAGTGCATCTTGTTTCACCGCTGCTCCTTAAGGAATATCATGACAGCCCATAATCATTCGCACAGCCACGCCGTAAACTACGATCGAGCATTTGCCATCGGCATTGCATTGAATTTGCTGTTCGTCGTCGTCGAAGCGATTTTCGGCTGGCAAGCCGACTCGCTTGCACTACTCTCCGATGCCGGGCACAACCTGAGCGATGTGCTCGGTTTGCTTGTGGCATATGGCGGGTTATATCTGGCACGGCTGCGACCCAATCAAAAACATACATACGGCTTGGGGCGCGCCACGATTCTGGCCGCATTGTTTAATGCGATGATTTTGCTGATTGCGATAGGCGGTATCGTATGGGAAGCCGTCGGTAGATTCAGTCATCCTGTACCGATTCAGGGTGGCGTCGTCATGCTGGTTGCCGCCATAGGTGTAGTGATCAACGGCATCACTGCTTGGCTATTCATGTCCGGCAATAAAAAAGATCTCAACTTGCGTGGCGCTTTTCTTCATATGGTGGCAGATGCATTGGTTTCACTTGGTGTAGTCATCGCAGGCGCGATGTTTATATGGACTGGTTGGGCTTGGCTCGACCCCGCCATCAGCTTGGTCATTGCTGTAGTGATATTGTTGAGTACATGGGATTTATTACGTCAGTCTTTACATCTTTCTCTGGACGGTGTGCCGGTATCAATCACGTTAGACAGTGTGAAAAATTATCTGACAGCACAGCCCAACGTCATCGAAATACATGATTTGCATGTGTGGGCGATGAGTACCTCAGAAACTGCACTGACCGTTCATTTGGTCATGCGCGACGCACATCCGGGGAATGAGTTCCTATGCCGTGTTGCGGAAGAGTTGCACGATAATTTTTCCATTGGGCACGTCACAATACAGATTGAGCTGGATAAGTATCATTGTTCTTTATCCGGTCATACATAGTTGACGCTAGTTTTACCGTCTGAATAGCCAACATCATTTATGTGTCAATGAATTCGATCCATTCCACGGCGCCACTTTTAATAACAATACCATTCCTGGCAGTGCCAGCAGAGCGCACAGCAAAAAGAATCCTGACCAGCCGATTGCTTCTACTAACCAGCCAGTCGCTGCATTGGCGAAGGTGCGTGGCATAGCTGCGAGGCTGGTGAACAGCGCGAATTGTGTGGCTGTGTAGGCGGGATGGGTGGTGCGCGCTATGAAGGCGACGAACGCGACAGTGCCTAGTCCCACGCCCAAGGCTTCAATGCCGATCACTATGGCGAGTTGAGTGAGTTCAACGATGGTAATTTCGGCATGATACCCCACAGATGCTAGCCAGAAGAAACCAAAGATTGAAACAACTTGAACCACGCCAAACAACCATAAGGCGCGGTTGATGCCGATCTTTATCATCCATAATCCGCCAAGCAAGCCGCCAATTACAGCGGGCCAAAGGCCCGCATTCTTGGCGATCAGGCCGATCTGCGTTTTGGAGAATCCCATATCCATGTAGAACGGGGTGGCCAGCGCGGTGCACATGCTGTCGCCGAGCTTGTAAAAGATCAAGAAGGTGAGAATGAGCAGCGCGCTGCGCCAACCATGTCGAGTGATAAATTCGTGAAAAGGTTCGACAACCGCATCACGTAGAGATTTCG
>JBDSEJ010000002.1:0-3112 GCA_039920105.1 Candidatus Nitrotoga sp.
CGATAGACCGCAAGCGTTTGTTCGATACGGCCTTGCTCCCAGTATACGCGGGCAAGCTTGTTGAGTTCCGCGCCATTCTTACCCGGCTTCAGTTGCGCGGCACGAGTGAAGCCGGCTTCCGCTTCATCGAGCTTTCCCAGTTGGTGCTGAACAGAGCCGAGATAGCTGTAAGCCTGAACGTGATCCGGATTCAAGCGAAGTGTATGGTTGAAACTGGCTTCCGCCAGATTGAGTTGTGCCATGTCCAGATAAGCGATACCCAGGTTGTAATGAGCCAGCGCATAATCCGGTTTCAGCAGAACAGCTTGCGCAAACTGCTGCTGAGCGCCTGCAAAGTCACCCAGCGCACGAAGCGAGGTGCCCAGGTTGTTGTAAGCCCCTGGATAATCCGGTTTGTGAAGGATTGCATCCCGGAAGTTTGCAGCGGCTTGCTCGAAGCGTTTTTGGTCATGCAGGATAATGCCGATATTGTTGTAGGCCTCGGCATAGTCTGGCTGTAAGTGAATTGCCTTTTGCAGGCTAGCGATGGCCTCGTCTGACCGGTGCATATCTTCCAGCGTGAGTCCGCGCAGAAAATGATTGCGCGACTCTTGCGGGCTGAAATCGATGGCGTGATCAAAATAAGCCAGTGCCCGCTGCAATTTACCTGCTTGCCGCGCCAGTGCAGTAGCCTGCTGCAGCGCCACGGGGTGCCGGGGATTTCGTGCCAGTATCTGCTGATAAACTGCCTCCGCCGCCTGCAATTGGCTGCCACGCAACAAGCTATCTGCCTGACTAAGTAAGTCGGCGCTATCCGTCATGGCTGCATAAGATATTCATCGTGCCGTTACGATGCCTTTTTGCATTAACGCTTGTCGATAGGCCTCTTCCAGATGACGCACATGATCATCCATGTTGACTAGCGGCGAGTCGGCCAAACCGCGCCGGATAGCATTCGTAACACTGGCATAGAACGTTTGATCATTGGCGAGGCGTTTGGCGATGTCGATAAATTCCTGTTCGTTGCGGGCAATCGTTGCCGTTACGCCAAGATTCGTCAAAATACTGAAGCCGGTGCGTTCGCCATGCCGCTCCCCGCACAGTGTGACCACTGGTACGCCCATGTCGAGCGCTTCCAGCGTGCCATTGACGCCGCCATACGGCAATGTATCCAGCACCATGTCAACCATGGTATAGCGCGCCTGGTTGTGAGCGTCATCCTTACCGAATGGGATGAAGACAACGCGATTTGCTGCTATGCCAGCAGCCTTGAGCCGTTGCAGATAACTGGCTTTAGCTTCAATGTTGTGCGGCGAAAACGCAAGTATCGCGCCCGGCAATGCTTCCAGCACCCTGCGCCACAACGCGAGACAACGCGAACTTAACTTTATCAAGCTGACGAAAGCACCCAGCACTATCGTGTTCTTTCCTATGCCGAATTTTTTGCGTTGATAGTTGTGCTGACTGGCTGGCACTATGTGGCGATATGGAAATACACATCCCTGCATTGGCAACAGCCGCTCCAGCAGATACGCCTGGTTTGCCGGCGAGTCAGCGTATTGATCAGTTAGCTTGAAGTCGATGCTATCCAGCCCCACTGCTCCGGCGCTGGCAATGTGGGTGATCTGCAAACGCGCTGGCTTGTATGCCAGAATCGCAGGCAGGCTACCCTTGGTGTGGGTGGACAAATCCACCAGAATATCCAGGTTGTCTTCGGCAATGCGATTTGCCGCATTGTGCGCGTCGAGATCTGCGATGCCGACAAACCGATGACTGCAGGCACGGAAGCGCTCGGTCCACGCATCTTGCTGCGATGACAGCGAATAGCAGTACACCTCGAATTGCTCGGTATCATGGCGCGAAATGGCCTGATATATCATTTTTCCCATCACATGGTCGCGCAGATCGGCTGACAAATAGCCCACCCGGATTTTGCCGCCAGCGGCACGAGTGGGCAGCGACAATTGGGGGATATAAACCTGCCTGCTCAATTGATTGTAGCGCTGATACAAGGCAAACAAACTCTCTGAAGGGAAATCAAAAGCCAAAAGTAAAAACAACATTTCCTCCAACCGGTCGAGCGCATCGGCGGTGTTGAGGAACGCATACTTATCGCTCAGCAAGTCATCCAGATACGCCTGTTGCTGTTCGATTTCACCCAGATGCTGGCAGGCTTGCAGGCCATACGCCGCGAGCATGACAGAGGGAGGCGCTTGGCGGCGAAACTGCTTAAAATTTTCCAGCCATTGATTGATTTTACCGGCATCAAACAAGACATCGCCCAGATGGTAATAAGCAGGCGCATGATCCGGCTGAAAATGCAAAATTTGCTGGTAGCAATTGGCAGCGCGTGCTGCCATGCCCTGCTGCTGGAACAGTACGCCCAAGTTGAATAATGCCTCGGTATTCTTTGGCTCTAGTGCCAATGCACGATGATAGGTTGCCATTGCCGCGTCGGGCATACCTTGCTTTTGATATGCCACGCCAAGATTGAAGTACGCAGACGCTTCCTGTGGCTGACTTTGGATCGCCTGCTGTAAGGTCGTGACGGCTTGCGGCAGCTGGCCAGCCCCGGTCAGGGCACGGCCCAGCCCGTTCAGCGCTGCAAAATGGCTGGGCTTTACTTGCAGCGCCTGGTTATAGCTGGCGACCGCATTTTCCATCTGTCCCTGCTTCAGATAAAGGTTACTAAGTGCCAGATGCGCATCCAGATAGCTCGGGCTAACCGCTATCGCACGTTGAAGTTGCACGACGGCATCATCTTCCTGGCTGGCTTGTTCCAGGAGCATGCCGTATAAATATAGGGCCGCGGCATGGTCGGGCTCAAGCAATAGTACCTGCCGGTAATGGTCAGCCGCTTCCATCAAGTTGTTGGCTTGGTGTTGCCGCACTGCTTGCTGGAACAGCGCTTTGCTATCGTCGTTTGCAGCTGAATTTTTTAGCGGACATTGGGCGATAGCATGGCGATAAGCATCTTCCAGATGCCGGGTATATGCATCCATATCAACCAGCGGCGAATCGGCAAGACCGCGCCGGATCTTTCCCACCACCGTGCCGCGCCAGTCGGCGTCGTTCGCCAGACGGCAAGCAAGATCGATATATTCAGCTTCGCTGTGAGCGATTGTTTCAGGCA
>JBDSEJ010000003.1:0-1817 GCA_039920105.1 Candidatus Nitrotoga sp.
AACACTTCATCATCGCTATTGGTTTTAATCAGAGCAAACCGCATGAGTAAAGAGCGCATTCGCTACGCGATGTGCTCAATTTTCTTAATGCCGAGCTGAATCTATCTGCTCGCATATCCGTTTTGCACCCAACAGAATACGCGGCGTGGAGCGGCTGATCAGATCGGGGTGAATAAAAGCCATGCGGCCTTGCCGGACAGCAAGCAACGGCAACCCCCGCCATATTTTTTTTAACTCTTCTTCCTGTTCATGAGTTGCGGCAGCAGCCAACATTATCTGCGGACTTTCTTTTACCAGTGCCTCGTTCGAAATGGCTGGAGTCAACAGGGGTACAGCGGCAAATACGTTCTGTGCACCACACAGACTCAGCACGTCACTAATGATATGTGCATCATTCACGGTAAGCAGCGGCGCTGAAGCAATTTGAAAATAGGCACGCACCTTACTACGTCCGGCATATTGACGACGCAAGGTATCGAGCTGTTGCTCGAAATTGTGCGCGGCAGCTTCAGCTACTGCCTCAAAGCCGGCGATTCGTCCCAGAAAGCGCAATACCTTGGGGATATCATCAAGCCGGCGGGGTTCCAGCACCAGCACTTTCAACTTCAGCTTTTCAAATTTGGCGCGGTCACGCGCTGACAGACCGCTACCCCATGCGAGTACCAAATCTGGTTTTAACGAGACCAACCGCTCCCAGTCGATACGAAATGCATTACCTACTTGCGGCAGTTGTTTAGCTTGCTGTGGATAGTCGCTGTATGCTGTAACTGCCACCATATGACTACCCATGCCTGCGGCATAAGCCAGTTCGGTCAGATTGGGCGCTAAAGAAATAATACGCTGCGGAGGAGTGGCAAATACTACCTGCGTGCCACTGACATCGGTGACAGTAAATAGCGTCGTGGCCTGCGAAGTTACGCAAAACAACGGAAGACAGAAAAAAATGGCAAGCTTTATAAAAATAAAATTACTTTCACCCTCGTTACTCGTACTCATTTCCAACAAACGGGAAGAATAAATTGAAGGGAGCAAATCAGGCTGATATAGAAGGTGTCCGTTTACTGCGCATAACGTTGCGCCAATGCCACACGCTTGAGATACGCATCTCGTGCAATTTGTACGTCCTCAAGGAAGTGAGGCAATTCTTTCAGCAATAGTGCCTGTGGCCCATCCACCATAGCCTTTAAGGGAGCCGGATGGAAATCAACCAGTACCATATTGGCGCCAGCCATCACGCCCTGCGCGGTGATATGCATCAAATCGAGAATGCCATCGGGCGCCGCACTGCGCGTACCAACTGAGTGCGATGGGTCAATGCAAACAGGCATACGGGTCAGGCGCTTAACCACCGGCACATGCGCAAAGTCCACCAGGTTACGGTGTGGATCGCCCATATTGGTCTTCATACCACGCAAGCCGAACACCACGTTGCGATTGCCTTCAGACGCCAGATACTCCGCAGCGTTTAGTGATTCGTCCAGCGTGATGCCAAAGCCGCGTTTAAGCAGTACCGGGAATTCCTGCTGACGCCCAACGATTTTCAACAACTCGAAATTCTGTGTATTGCGTGTGCCGATCTGTAGCATCACGCCAGTGGGGTTGCCGGTTTGTTGCAATGCGGCGCGGATTTCGTTGAGATGCGACTCATGCGTAATTTCCATTGCAATCACTTTTATGCCGTACTTTCCTACCAAGTCGAAAACAAAAGGCAAACAATTCTTGCCATGCCCTTGGAAAGCATAGGGGCTGGTGCGCGGCTTGTACGCACCCATACGTGTACAAACCTGGCCATTATCGCGCAATGCTTTTAACATGAT
>JBDSEJ010000004.1:0-5167 GCA_039920105.1 Candidatus Nitrotoga sp.
GCTTGAAAAACGCATGACGGAATTAGCTAAGCGCGATATTCCGGTAACGCGTAAAGAGCTGCCGCGCGATGAAGCGGTGGCCTATTTCAAAAGCATAGGCGAGCATTACAAGGCAGAGATTATCGAATCCATTCCCGTCGAGCAGAGTGTGTCACTTTATACTCAGGGTGATTTCACCGATTTGTGCCGTGGCCCGCATGTGCCGTCCACGGGCAAGCTCAAGGCGTTCAAGCTGATGAGTGTGGCTGGCGCATACTGGCGCGGTGATCAACGCAATGCCATGTTGCAGCGTATTTATGGTACAGCCTGGGCTAAGAAGGAAGATCTTGATGCCTATCTACATCGCTTGGAAGAAGCAGAAAAACGTGATCATCGAAAACTTGCCAAGCAGCTCAATTTGTTTCACATGCAGGACGATGCGCCCGGCATGGTATTTTGGCATCCGAATGGCTGGGCTATTTGGCAGGTGGTCGAGCACTACATGCGCGTCAAGTTCCGCGAGTATGGTTATCAGGAGGTGCGTACTCCAACTATGATGGATCGCACGCTCTGGGAGAAGTCTGGGCATTGGGAAAATTATCACGACAATATGTTTACTACTCATTCAGAGACGCGTGATTTTGCGGTAAAGCCGATGAATTGTCCGGGGCACGTGCAGATTTTTAATTACGGTTTGCGCAGTTATCGCGAGTTACCGCTACGTTTGGCCGAATTCGGATCTTGTCATCGTAACGAGCCTTCTGGTTCTCTGCATGGGTTAATGCGCGTGCGCGGCTTTACTCAGGATGATGCACATGTGTTCTGTACCGAACGTCAGATTGAAGGTGAAGTAGCGGATTTCATCGTCATGTTGCAAAAAGTGTACGCAGATTTTGGATTTAATGATATTTTGGTGAAGCTTTCTACTCGTCCAGAGAAACGTGTTGGTTCCGACGAAACTTGGGACAAGGCGGAGGCGGCACTGACTGCGGCTTTACGTCAGAATGACTTGGAATATGAATTGCAGCCCGGTGAGGGGGCATTTTATGGGCCTAAAATAGAGTTCTCACTGAAAGATACCTTGGGGCGTGTGTGGCAATGCGGCACCATTCAGTTGGATTTTAATTTGCCGGTACGTTTGGGCGCGGAATATGTGGATGAGGACAGTATGCGCAAAGCGCCGGTGATGTTGCATCGTGCTATTCTTGGCTCGTTAGAACGTTTTATGGGGATTCTAATTGAGCACCACGCTGGAGCCTTTCCACTGTGGTTTTCGCCGGTGCAAATGGCAGTGGTGAATATCTCGCAGGCACAAGATAGTTATACTGCTCAAATTGCGGAAAGTTTGCGAGCAGCTGGGTTTCGTGTGCACTTGGATTTGCGCAATGAGAAAATTACCTATAAAATACGAGAATACAGCTTGCAAAAGTTACCTTATATTCTGATAGCTGGTGATAAGGAAATGGCTGCTGGCTCGGTTGCCGTTCGGACTCGAAAAGGTGAGGATCTTGGGCAGATGTCAATGGCGGTGTTGTTGCAATACCTGCAATTGGAGCTGCAAGCGGGTAGTACGGTTTAATTTTTTGATGGAGAAACTGCAATAGCTCAGGATAAAGAACAGCGCCTTAACGAGCAAATAACAGCACCTCAGGTGCGGCTGGTTGGTATAGAAGGGGAGCCACTTGGGGTTGTGGCAATCGCAGAAGCGTTACGCTTGGCTGAAGAGGCTGATTTAGATCTGGTCGAAGTTGCGCCGATGGCCGAGCCGCCAGTTTGCCGGATCATGGATATTGGTAAGTTCAAGTATGCCGAAAGCAAGAGGCAGCATGAAGCCAAGCTTAAGCAAAAGCAAATTCAAATTAAGGAAGTCAAGTTCAGGCCAGGAACTGATGATGGTGATTACAATATCAAATTGCGTAATCTGACCCGATTTCTGGGAGAGGGTGATAAAACAAAAGTAACGTTACGCTTTCGTGGGCGTGAGATTGCACATCAGAGTATTGGCATGCAAATGATGGAGCGGGTCATGGTGGATCTCGGGGAGCATGGTACCGTGGAGCAATATCCTAAAATGGAAGGTCGTCAGATGGTGATGGTGCTGGCGCCAAAGAAAAAATAAATAATTATTTGAATCACCGGAATTGCATTAGTTGTTGTTAATACTGTCTAGGTTAAAGGGCTGGTTAGAGCGGATGGGCAGTAAGCGGGCCCAGATAAGTGATCCCGGGTTTTAAGTGTTCCTGTCAGGAACCTCCTGGTGTCATATAATAAAGGAGTTATTATGCCTAAAATGAAAACAAAAAGTGGTGCTGCAAAGCGCTTTAAGGTGCGCGCAGGTGGTAGCATCAAGCGCGCACAAGCATTCAAGCGCCATATCCTGACCAAAAAGACCACCAAGTGCAAGCGACAATTGCGTGGTGTCACTGAAGTTCACGCAAGCAACACGGCGTCTATTCGCGCCATGATGCCCTACGCATAAGGAGTAAAAATGCCAAGAGTTAAACGTGGTGTAACGGCGCGAGCGCGCCATAAGAAAGTTTTAGATCTGGCCAAGGGTTATCGTGGCCGACGCAAAAACGTCTATCGTATTGCCAAAGAAGCGGTGATGAAGGCTGGTCAGTACGCCTACCGGGATCGGCGACAACGCAAACGGCAGTTCCGCACATTGTGGATCGCACGTATTAATGCAGCAGCGCGCGAGCAAGGACTAAGTTACAGTGTGTTCATGAACGGTCTCAAGAAAGCTGCGGTTAGCATCGATCGCAAGGTGCTGGCAGATATTGCCGTGTTTGATAAACTTGCCTTCATAAAGATTGTCGGACAGGCCAAAGCCAGCCTCAACGTTTAAGCGCAAGCTATACCACATTAAAGAGGCGTTCGGCGCCTCTTTTTGCTTTTTATAAAGCCGTCAAGTTATGCACTTGATTGGATATCTAATTTTTAGTAGTGACTCTGGGCGATTTGCAATCTTGATCGATTACGTCACTAATTTCTTGTCTCCTTATCAGAGGAGATAAATAACGAATATATAAAAGTCATGCAAGAACTTGAGAAAATGCTCGACGAAGCGCTGAAACAGTTTGCTACGATTGAGCATGTGGCGGAATTGGAGCAGGTTAAAGCGCGCTATCTTGGTAAGGAAGGTCGTTTGACAGTGTTGTTGAAAGGTCTAGGAAAATTGTCCGCGGATGAACGCCCGGCGGCAGGAGTAAGGATCAATCAGGTTAAGCAGGGCATCGAAAATGCGTTGCAGAAAAGGCGCGAGGCTCTGCAGTATAACCAGTTACAATTAAAACTTGAGGCGGAGGCGCTGGATGTCACTCTGCCGGGCAGAGGTCAGGGGTGTGGTGGGTTGCATCCGGTCACGCGCACGCTTGAGCGCATTGAGGGCTTGTTTCATTCACTCGGTTTTACAGTTGCAGCTGGTCCGGAAATCGAGAGCGATTTTTATAACTTTACAGCGCTCAATATCCCAGTGAACCATCCGGCACGTGCCATGCATGACACGTTTTACGTCGATCAGAAACATGTATTGCGCACCCATACTTCGCCGGTGCAGATCCGCTATATGGAAAATAATAATCCTCCACTGAAAATTATTGCGCCAGGGCGAGTGTATCGCTGTGATTCAGATGTTACCCATTCGCCTATGTTTCATCAGGTGGAAGGTCTTTGGATTGATGAAGATGTAAGTTTCTCTATGCTTAAGGGAGTGCTGTCTAATTTCATGCAATGTTTCTTCGAGCGTGACGATTTGAAAGTTCGATTCCGCCCCTCATACTTTCCATTTACCGAACCGTCGGCTGAGATGGATATCCAGTGTGTACAATGCAATGGCAAGGGTTGCCGCGTATGCAGTCATACCGGATGGCTGGAGGTGTTGGGCAGTGGTATGGTGCATCCGAATGTGCTGTGCCACGTCAATGTTGATAGCGAAAAGTATTTGGGCTTTGCTTTTGGCCTTGGGGTCGAACGCTTGGCGATGTTGCGCTACAGTGTGGCTGATTTACGCCTGTTCTATGATGGTGATTTACAATTTTTGAAGCAATTCAATTAGCATGAAATTTTCCGAGAATTGGTTAAGAACCTGGATCAATCCTGAGCTTTCAAGCCACGAGCTGGCGCATGAGTTGACTATGGCTGGGCTGGAAGTGGAGGTGCTGGAATCAGTCGCGCCTGCATTCAGCAATGTAGTAGTGGCGGAAGTGCTAGAGGTGATAAAACATCCCAATGCGGATCGGCTGAATGTTTGCCAAGTCAATGTGGGCGAGGCCGCACCACTGAGTATCGTTTGTGGCGCACCCAATATTTTCGTTGGCATGAAAGTACCTTGCGCGCGCATCGGTGCGGTATTGCCAAGTGATTTTGGCATAAAGCAAGCCAAGGTGCGCAATGTTGATTCCTTCGGTATGTTATGTTCTGCTAGGGAGTTGGGAATAAGCGAAGTGAGCCAGGGCCTGTTGTTGTTGTCCAAGGATGCGCCAGTGGGGATGGGGCTGCGTGAATATCTTGAATTGGATGATATGCTGTTCACCTTGAAACTTACACCCAACCGCAGTGACTGCTTAAGCATGGCAGGCGTGGCGCGCGAAGTGGCGGCAATTGCCGGCGGCACATTGAATGCGTTGCAGGTTGATCCAGTTCAGTCAAGTTTGACTGAAAAATTTGCGATAAGTATTGATGCTCCCGAAGCTTGTCGGTTATATTGTGGTCGCATTGTGCGCGGTGTGAATTCCGATGCTACGACACCAACATGGATGGTGCGTCGTCTGGAGCGCGGTGGGCTGCGTAGTATCAATGTAGTGGTAGATATAACCAATTACGTTATGCTCGAGCTTGGTCAGCCACTTCATGCCTTCGACTTGGCAAAGATTACCGGTGGCATAGTAGTGCGCTATGCACGAATAGGTGAGGAATTGACTTTGCTCAATGGACAAAACGTCCTGATGCAGGATGATATGTTGGTGGTTTCAGATGATACGCGATTACTGGCATTGGCTGGAATTATGGGCGGCGCGGCAAGCGGCGTAGAAACGGCTACACGTGATGTCTTTCTGGAGAGCGCCTTCTTTATACCCGATGCCATTGTTGGGAAAGCGCGTAGATTGACTATTTCCACTGATTCTTCATATCGTTTTGAGCGCGGTGTAGATTTTGCAGCGACACGCATGGCACTGGAGCGTGCAAC
>JBDSEJ010000005.1:0-6919 GCA_039920105.1 Candidatus Nitrotoga sp.
CAGGTTTGTTATTCCCGAGCCACCCGCGAATACCGCCGCATCGACCACTCCGCGACCGGGGGTGCTGAGGATCGGACGCTTCATTGTTACGCCGCCGTTCGACGTTCGAGGTTTGGTGTACCGCACCGATGAACTCCGGTATCAAGCGGATTATTACAACGAATTTTTCGCCACACCGGACGAATCCATCCGCAGCCGCGTCGCCGGCTATCTGAAGCAAACGCAGCCTTACGAGAGCGTCATTATTGCGGACGGCCTGAACGCATCTTACGAGATCAGAGCTACCATCACGCAACTGTATGGCGACATTCGGTCCCAAGCTCAACCTGCTGCGGTGCTTACCATCCATTGGTATCTTCTGCGTAACTCCTCGGGTGAAGTCCTGCTAGACCGAGAATACAGCGAGCACGTGTTGATTCCCGACGGATCGCCAGAGGCGCTGATGCGCGGTTTTGGCAGCGGGCTTTATCGCATGCTGAATTTACTTGTCCGTGAATTTCCTTCGCCATGACGCGTCCCGCTGATTTGGGAGAATGGAAAGGTTTCGAATGAAGATAGAAAAATATGGGTCTTTGACTCGAAGCATTTAACGACGGAATGACCAGAAGTGACTGATTAGGGTAAAATACGCCGCAACTTTTGTAATTGGAATGTAAATACATGGCAGTAAAATCCCAAAAATCACCCAGCTTTGAGGTGGCACTGGCTGAACTGGAACAGGTAGTTGCAGACATGGAGGTGGGCAAGCTGTCGTTGGAAGATTCGCTGTCAGCTTATCGGCGCGGTGCTGAGCTATTGGAGATTTGCCGAGGCCGATTGGAATATGCGGAGCAGCAGGTTCGCATTTTGGAGGAAGGCACGTTACGAAAATTGACCAATCCTACTAGTGTGAGCGATTTTGCCAAGGAGGAAGATGAGTAGATCTAATAAGCCTGACATGGATTTTCAAATGTGGGCTATTTCTCACCAGACTTGTTTCGAAGAACAGCTACAACAGTTGTTGCCACAACCGGATATTGCTCCGCAGCGCCTGCACGATGCTATGCGCTATTGTGTATTGGACGGTGGTAAGCGAGTGCGCCCGTTGCTGGCAATTGCTGCTGGTGAATTGGTCGGGGCGGAGAGCGGGCGTGTCAGCATAGTAGCCGCTGCTGTCGAGCTGATTCACGCCTATTCATTGGTACACGACGACATGCCGTGCATGGACAACGATATGCTTCGACGGGGTAAACCCACTTGTCATATTGAGTTCGATGATGCCACTGCGCTGCTGGTCGGTGACAGTTTGCAAAGCCTGGCGTTTCAATTGCTGGCCGAGCATCAACTCAGCGATGATGCCAAGCAACAATTGGCTATGATCAAGCTATTGGCTATAGCATCCGGATCGCGTGGCATGGCGGGCGGGCAAGCGATTGACTTGATGAGTGTTGGTAATCAGCTGACCGTGCCGGAACTTGAGTTTATGCATATCCATAAAACAGGTGCACTTATTCGTGCTGCTGTTTTGCTCGGTGCGCAGTGTGGGTCTGCGTTGGGGGAGTTGGAGCTGGCTAAGCTTGACCGCTACGGCAAATGTGTAGGATTGGCATTTCAGGTGGTTGATGATGTACTCGACAGCGAGGCGGACACCGCTACCTTAGGCAAAACCGCAGGTAAGGATGCCGAGCAAGACAAGCCTACTTATGTCACGCTGCTTGGCGTGCAGGCAGCTAAAAAGATGGCGGCAGAATTACACAGCGAAGCGCTGGATGCTGTGGCGGAGTTTGGCGAGCCAGCGCGTCGCCTGCGTGAGCTGGCTAATTTTATTTTAGTAAGAAAGTATTGATGGGTTCGCTGCTCAATACCATTAATACCCCAGAAGCCTTGCGTCAGTTGGATCGCAAGAAATTGCCCCAACTGGCAGATGAGTTGCGCCAGTTCCTGGTCGAGTCTGTGAGTAAGACTGGTGGCCATCTGTCTTCCAATCTCGGTACGATAGAACTAACCATTGCATTGCATTACGTTTTTAATACACCCTATGACAGGCTGGTGTGGGACGTGGGACACCAAACCTATACACACAAAATACTTACGGAACGGCGCGAAGCGATGAAAACCCTGCGCATGGCCGGTGGTATTTCAGGTTTTCCGAATCGCGCTGAGAGTGTCTACGATGCCTTCGGCACCGCGCACGCTAGCACGTCGATCAGCGCAGCGCTGGGAATGTCAGTGGCGGCAAAAATTGATGGAAGCGATAGGCACGCTGTGGCTATTATTGGTGATGGTGCGATGACCGGTGGTATGGCATTTGAGGCACTTAACAATGCTGGTGCGATGGATACCAACCTGTTGGTGATCCTGAATGATAATGACATGTCCATCTCGCGGCCAGTGGGTGCGCTTAATAATTATTTTGCCAAGCTGATGTCAGGACGTTTTTATTCCGCAATGCGACGCGGCAGCGAAAAAATGTTGAAGGGTATGCCCCCAGTGCTTGAATTTGCCAAGCGCGCGGAGGAACATGTTAAGGGCATGGTTACGCCGGGTACGTTGTTTGAAGAATTCGGTTTCAATTACATTGGTCCAATTGATGGTCACGATCTAGATACCTTGGTCACAACGCTTGGCAACATACGTCAGCTTAAAGGGCCGCAATTTCTGCATGTTGTCACTCAAAAAGGCAAAGGCTACACTCACGCAGAAGAAGATTGCCTGCTTTATCACGGCGTTGGCAAATTTGATCCAGAGCAAGGCATTGTTACCAAACCTGTTTTGAGAAATGGTGAAGGGCGAGCCAGCAAGCCTACCTACACTCAGGTTTTTGGCGATTGGTTGTGCGACATGGCAGAGCAGGATAAGCGTTTAGTTGGTATTACCCCTGCCATGTGCGAGGGTTCCGGCATGGTGGAGTTTGCAAAAAAATTTCCACAACGTTATTTTGACGTAGGTATTGCCGAGCAACATGCACTGACCTTCGCCGCTGGGCTTGCATGTGAAGGTTACAAGCCGGTTGTAGCGATTTATTCCACTTTTTTGCAAAGAGCTTACGATCAACTGATACACGATATTGCGATTCAAAATCTCCCTGTGCTATTGGCGATAGATCGTGCCGGGCTGGTCGGTGCTGATGGTGCTACCCATGCCGGGAGCTTTGACCTGAGCTTTTTGCGCTGCATCCCCAATATGACAGTAATGGCTCCTGCTGATGAGAACGAGTGCCGTCAGCTTTTATACACTGCGTTTCAGCTGGACACCCCAACTGCCGTGCGTTATCCGCGTGGTTATGGACCGGGCATTGCACCATGTAAGGAAATGCAGGCGCTGCCTATAGGCAAGGGTGAAGTGCGCCGAGAGGGCTCAGGTGTGGCAATTTTATCCTTCGGTTCCATGCTTGGCCCAGCTCTTGAAGCCGCAGAATTACTCAATGCTACAGTGGCTAACATGCGCTTCGTTAAGCCTATGGATACAGAGCTGATACTGCGTTTGGGACGTGAGCACGAATTGTTGGTCACTGTAGAAGAAAATACCATACAAGGTGGTGCAGGTAGCGCGGTGGCGAAGTGCTTGCAACAACATGGTATGTCAAATACGCTGCTCCAACTGGGATTGCCAGATAGTTTTTTGGAGCAAGGAGATGCAGGAGATATGTTGGCTAAATGCGGTTTGGATGCGACTGGCATTGCTGCCTCAATTCGTCAAAAAATATCTTTATAAGTCAAAAGATTGCGTTGCCACAGGATTATTGGCTAATTCAATTTAGAACTAAAATCGTTTGTTTCGACTCCTATGTTCATAATATCGTGCAACGTTAATTTAATTTATGGTTCTCGATAGGTATATAAGCCAGATTTAAAGGAATAATAAACATACTTTCGATGAGCAAAAAAGTTCTAAACTGTAAATATATTTGATTGCTCATAGTTAATTGTGTAATCAATATGTAGTAAGAGGTGTTGCGACATATATTTTAAATATAAACGGAGGATTGAACATGTCACTACGGATTAATGATGAAGCACCAAATTTTACTGCCCCCACAACTCAAGGCACTATTAATTTTCATGAGTGGATTGCCAATGGCTGGGCAATACTTTTTTCACATCCGAAAGATTTTACGCCGGTGTGTACAACTGAATTGGGGTACATGGCAAAACTGGAGCCGGAATTTAAAAAGCGAAACTGCAAAATAATTGGATTAAGCGTAGACCCAGTGGGTAACCATGAAAAATGGGCAAAAGATATTGAAGAAACACAAGGTCATGCTGTTAATTATCCAATGATCGGAGATGAGAACTTAGCTGTGGCGAAGCTGTATAACATGTTGCCAGCTGAAGAAACGGGTACATCCGAGGGTCGAACTGCGGCTACGAATGCAACTGTACGCTCAGTTTTTGTTATTGGTCCGGATAAAAAAATCAAACTGACACTGACATACCCAATGTCCACAGGTCGTAATTTTGATGAGATATTACGTGTGTTGGATTCCATGCAGCTAACTGCTAAATATAAAGTCGCCACTCCTGTTAATTGGAAAGATGGCGAGGACGTAATTATTGTACCGGCGGTATCTGATGATGATGCGAAAACAATGTTTCCTGATGGTTGGAAAACAGTTAAACCCTATTTACGTGTAGTCAAGCAGCCGAGTTAGAAGAGGTGATTCTATGAGGTAAGCCCCTAGTCTTCTAGGGGGCTTTGCAGGGTTTGGTTTTATATCTGTCGTATTGTAATTTTTATCTATGTTGTTAAATAATTGACTTATTTATATTTTGCTTGATGCGGCTAGTCAATTTTTTGTAAGCATCCAAGCTAAACTTACAACCTGTATTTAGTCGTTGCGAGTTTCGTAAGCCAAACGCCGGTATTTAATCCTGCAGCCTGTATCAATTTAAATTAAATTTATCCGAATTTTTCGTAGTCCTAGCTATTAAATCGCGCAAATATGAATTCTTCTCAGGCTACACTTATTCCTGATGTACAAAATATGGCTGATACGCGCCAACTGGCTATCAACAAAGTCGGCATCAAGAGTATTCGTCATCCAGTGCAAGTTAAAGACAAAAACGGGGTGGTGCAGCATACGGTTGCCACTTTTAATATGTATGTGCACTTGCCGCACAACTTCAAAGGCACGCACATGTCGCGCTTTGTTGAGATACTCAATCATCACGGGCGGGAGATTTCCGTAGAGTCATTTGAAAGCATCTTACGCGAGATGGTTGAGAAGTTAGAGGCTAAGTCTGGCCACATCGAAATGAGCTTTCCTTATTTTATTAATAAGACCGCCCCGATTTCTGGCGTGCAGAGTTTGATGGACTACGATGTGACCTTTGTTGGCGAAATTAAAGATGGGCAATACCGATTCAGCATGAAGGTATTAGTGCCGGTAACCAGTCTGTGTCCATGCTCCAAAAAAATATCTGAGCGAGGCGCCCATAATCAACGTTCACATGTGACGATTACTTTGCATACCAGCCGTTCTGTATGGATAGAGGAGGTGGTGCAGTATGCCGAGGAGCAGGCATCTTGCGAACTGTATGGTTTACTTAAACGTTCAGATGAGAAATTTGTCACTGAGCGAGCTTATGATAATCCCAAGTTTGTTGAAGATTTGGTGCGCGATATTGCATCAGTGCTCAATCGGGATGAGCGCGTTGATGCATATGTGGTTGAGTCGGAGAATTTCGAATCAATACATAATCATTCGGCTTATGCATTGATAGAGTGGGATAAAGGTGTGAATAACTGAAAAACCTAAGGCCTAACCCTCATGGCCCAGTTCAGGAAGCACTTGCAGTGCATGCTGGCAATCAATTAACTCTACCACTTGTCTCCGTCATCGTGCGCAGCATGGGGCGACCGGAACTTCGCTTGGCGCTGGAGTCGATCGCACGGCAGGATTATCCAAACGTTGAGGTCATCGTGGTTGATGCAACCGGCGGGAGCCACCCGGCGCTGCCGTCTATAGTCTGGCAATCCGGCCATTCGATACGAATCGTCGGCGGCCATCACCGTTTGATGCGACCGCATGCCGCCAACGAAGGATTGCAGGCCGTGCATGGTGAGTGGTTCTGCTTTCTGGACGACGACACTTACGATTTTAACTTCCTCTCGGCAATGCTGAGTGCCTCCCATGCCCATCCCGAAGCGCTACTAGTTTATGGTCGAACCCGAGTGTTTGATGAAACCGGGAAGGTCAAAAAGTTGTTTGGTAGCCCGTTCAACCGCGCAATGATGTACTACGGCCCCTTGTTTTACTGGCCGGCGGCAATTATCCGCCGCAAAGTCATTGAATTGGGCTGCCGCTTTGATGAAACGTTCGAAATTTGCCAGGATTGCGATTTTCTGAATCAAATTGCAGAGCACTCCGATTTTGTATTCGTTCCGGTTGTGGGATTCAACTATCACCCCTACTTGGGCACTTCGGGCACTGGTTCCACATCAACCCGGGATCTACCTCGCCTCGAACGTTTTGAAAATATTTTGCGATCAAAATGGGCCAGCGCATCGACCTATCACACCCGTCGCCTTGTTGAAATGTGCACGGGGGCAGTTCGCGCTTTTCAAGATGGAAATTTTGCACTTTCCCGCGCCTTGTTCGATAAAACGCTAGTAGCATACCCAGACGACCCCAGTGCCTTGCACGGGCTCGCCCGATTGGATCTTCAAGACGGTCAGCTGGCTACGGCAGAAAAATTGGTTCGACGAGCAATCGAGATCAATCCGTCAGCCGCCGAATTCTGCATGACAATGGCGCTCGTTTTAGAAGCCTCACATAAATATGAAGAGGCTCTTTCTTTCGTTTGGCGAGCAGCGATAAACCCAACATTTCAGATTGGAGCCTATGCACTCGCACGACGTCTGCCTGCCGCTGTCCGAGTAGCACTCCCCGTCCAGACTTCTGCTACAAGCATTCATCGGATGAATGACAAACTGCAAG
>JBDSEJ010000006.1:0-2170 GCA_039920105.1 Candidatus Nitrotoga sp.
AGAAGACCAAAGACAAGAGAGGCGATACGCGGTGCTTGTGCCGTAGGTCGAGTGCATCTCAACAGGCAAGGCACGCATCTCGTACGTGTTCGGGGTGAAGGTGAGCAATGCTACTTAGCTCTGACAATGGTGGGAATGAGGAGTATGCCAGGCAATCCGTACGATCGTCTCGCGCTGCTAGAGATGCTGGGGCAAATGGGCATTCTGGCTGATCAAAAACCGACGACAGCTGTCGTTGAAAAGGCATACCGGGGTGTGCAGATCGAAGGGGTGCGCATTATGATGTCGGGATACGAATAGGGTAGCACGAAGACGCTCAAGTGAACTAGTCTCAATCTGATCTGGCAATGATCATGCAGTAAGAGACATAATAGTTTATTTGCTCAATCTAACTTAGACATCTAGTTTTAAAGATTTAGCCCCTGACATAGCGTTCCCAAAACGGAGTACTGCTGGAGTGGAATTTATATAGAGATTCATTGCCGGCTTATCATCCCAGATTTTTCAGTTTTCAGTCGAGCCAGCAGATCAAGCTCTCATTAACTACGAATTGAAAATTAGTTTACGGGTTGGAAATATGCGGCGAATCAAAACCAAGGCCATTTTAGAAGTTTAAATTCTAGTCGTGAAACTAAATTTAGTCCTTACGGTATGCGTACATAAAAAATGAGATAATTTTAAGAACGAAATATACGATAATCTCGCTAAAGGTTAGAGGTTTATTTTATTGTAAAATTTCAAATAGACATGATAAATTCATGCGTGGTTAGACGAGCTCTCTAAAAATTACAACATATTGTTTATTATGTGTAAATGTGCGTATAAAATAGTGTTCTCTAAAAATAGAATGTGGCTACTTAAAAATGCGATCTCTTTTTATAGTTATTATGCTAATTTTCCCTGTCATGGCTTGTGGTCAAGGCCATGAAAGTATTGATGAAAAAATGCAACTTCCACAAGTTGCTACCCACTCGAAAGTTATTCAAGAAAGTAATAATGCTTATGCGTCTGCAACTTTAGGAAATGGATTTGCGTATGGTGAAGGTGTAGTTGGCGACAGATATATGGAAGGGAGAACCTTTGAATTTAGGTTCGGCAAAGAAATAACTGTTCCAGCTTTTCTTTCTGACAAATTTATTTTTAAGGATGAAAAATTTCGCCTAGACTTCTTTCATTTCAATGAAGGGCATCCTGATAATAATCATCGAGATGGTTTTGGTGCTCAAATGGTTTACAGAAAGCCTGTAAACCGTAAGTTAAATTTAGAATTTGGATTAGGTCCCTACTATAGTATGAATACAACAACCATCAAGGGAGTTGAGTTTAATAAAGCAAAATTGGGGGCTTTGCTTTCAATCGCCACCTTGGTGGATATTGACAGATTTTCTCCCGGGTTACATTTGCGATTTGCATTAAACCACGTCAGCATGCCAGAAACACATTCCTCACTAGCCTTGCTGGTTGGAATCGGGAAAGATTTTGACAATGCTCCTGCACGCATACAATCAGAAGCTGATGGGAATCCAGTTTGGCTGGGAGTGGCTGCAGGTATTTCCCAAACCAACCATGGAGGATCAGAGGCAGTTCCAAATCTCTCTGTCGAAGCTAAAAAATACTACGGTAGCCATTGGGCAGCCTCGATTTCTGGAATTATGGAAGGTGACGACGAAGTTCGAGTGCATCGTGAAGGCGTAGCTGTCCAAGGGTGGTTCGTTCAACCATTAAATGAGAATTGGGCTGCAAGTGCTGGTATTGGGCCTTATTTAGCCGCTAACAAGCGAGGATCGGATCAGCATCGATTGCATGGGCTGATTTCGTTTCAAGTCGAACGATTTATTGACAAAAAATGGAAGGGTTTTGCTAATTTCAGTCGAGTCGCAGCCTTTCAATCAAAAAACGATCGAGATCTGTTCAGAGTAGGTGTCATGAGACAGTTTGGTAAATAGTAGCTTCCTCAAGATTCATTTCATGGTGAGAGGTTGAGGCTTGTATGGAGGATGGTTTTAAATATTAAATCTGCGTACATGTCAACGGTCATTTGAATATATACGTTTTCACTAATGTATTCAAAACTTCTAGAGTAATTACGAAGTGGCTTGGAACTTGGTGATGGTCTTAGTCTCCAATTGTAGGTCAAACATGTTTTATGACAAACAGAATGGAGTCGCTT
>JBDSEJ010000007.1:0-2286 GCA_039920105.1 Candidatus Nitrotoga sp.
TTGGAAACGCTGGAGCAGGAAGTGGCAGCGCATGCTGAAGAGCTGCAGAAAATGTTGCATCGCATTTCAATTGAGCGGGATTTTAATGAGAGCCTGCTTGATACTGCACAAGTCATTATTTTGACCCAATCAGCCGACGGATCGATTCACAGTCTGAATCGTTATGGGGAATTGTTAACAGGTTGCAGTGAAGAAGAATTGTTGGGCAAACATTTCGTTCAGGCGACCAATCGTGTTGAAACGGCTGAAAAAGAAACGCAACAGGCATTATTGCAAAGCCTTGCTACCGGAGAGCATACGCATATTCAGCGTGAATCGGTTTTAATAGCCATGTCAGGAGAAAAGTACGAAATCACTTGGAATCACTCGCGACTCTCTGACCAGCCCGGTGAGTCTACAATGATCTTGTCAGTTGGGATTGATCACACCGAACGCAAGCGTGCTGAGCAAGCCTTGCTCAATTGGAATTCAAGCCTGGAGATTCGTGTTGAAGAACGCACACATGAACTCGAGCAAGCCAAGCAACAAGCTGAGACAGCCAATCAGGCCAAGAGCGAATTTCTTTCCAATATGAGCCACGAAATTCGCACCCCGATGAATAGCATCATTGGCATGACTCAGCTGATAAAACGTACAGAGCTTAATCCCAAGCAGTTTGATTATATTGCAAAGGTTGACTATTCAGCTAAGCACCTATTGAACTTGATCAATGAGATGCTCGATTTTTCCAAAATTGAAGCGGGTAAATTTGAGTTGGAAGTACTGGACTTTAAGCTGTCTACAATATTTGAGAACCTCAACAACCAACTTGGCGAGAGCGCTACAAACAAATTTCTGAAGCTTGTGTTCGATGTTGATCCTGGCTTGTCAATTCCACTTCAGGGAGACTCATTACGGCTTTATCAAATATTGCTTAATTACACCAGCAACGCCATCAAATTTACTGATGCTGGTGAAATAGTCGTCCGTGCACGAATTATTGAGACTCAATCTCTCGGAGCAGATATTCTGGTGCGCTTCGAAGTGCAGGATAGCGGTATCGGCATAAGTGCAAAACAAATCGTTCATCTATTCCAGCCATTTCATCAGGCCGACGCTTCAACCACACGCAAATATGGCGGCACCGGACTGGGGCTGGCCATCAGCCGACAACTGGCCGAAATGATGGGTGGCGAAGTTGGGGTGACAAGCCAGCCCGACAAAGGCAGTACTTTCTGGTTTACTGCCCGGCTGGGCAGAGGAGTCAAGCCATTTAAGGCTGATCAAACGTTGCTATCGGTAAATCCGGGCATAATCAAAGGCTCATGCATCCTGCTGACCGAAGACAATCTCTTTAACCAGCAAGTTGCCAAAGAATTGTTGGAAGATGCTGGTGCAACCGTTTTCATTGCCAACAATGGAAAAGAAGCTCTTGATCTGCTGGTTAAAAAACATTTTGACTGTGTTTTGATGGATATGCAGATGCCCGTGATGGATGGCCTTGAAGCTACCCGTCAGATTCGGGCTAACCCGAATCTCGTGTCCACGCGGATAATTGCAATGACTGCCAATGCTGGTCAAGAAAGTTGGGCACGTTGTCTAAACGCGGGCATGGATGATTTCATAACTAAGCCGATTGAAATTCAGCTACTCCTTACGACAATTGCCAAATGGCTTGTGCGAAAACCCGATCGAGTTGTGCCCGTACTTACATCCACCTCATTCCTGAAGTCTGTAGCAGTGGAAGCAACTGACACAGCAGATGCAAGCATCATCGATTTGACTATACTAGCCAAAATATTGGGAAATCAACCGGAAAAAATCCGCAAATATGTCATGATGTTCCTAGATTTGACTCAAAAAACAATCATCGAAATCGAAACTGCGCTGGCACAGGGAGACATAGCGACGCTGAGCGCTATAGGCCACCGCACCAAATCATCGGCCAGAACCGTGGGTGCAATGGGTTTTGGCGAATTATGTCAGGCGTTAGAAGAGCTCAAAGGGAATGAAGATACTGGGAAAGCGCGGGACATTGTCATACAAATGCGGACATTGCTGACAGTAATTTCTGAGAATATCAATAAGGACTTGGTATGAACTAATATTTAGTTGAACTAGTCTCAGTCTAATTTGACAATGTACTTGTAAAAATAATGATGCCGGAATTAATAATCATGCAACTCAGGCTTACATTAATCGTTAGTGCCTCGGTCAGTCGAGATGCGAGCCCCTGTGCAAGGTAGCATTTTATCTGTATTCCAATTTCGACAATTTTTGTTTAGCACCAAGGAAATTCATACAGAT
>JBDSEJ010000008.1:0-2668 GCA_039920105.1 Candidatus Nitrotoga sp.
AAATAAAAGTTGATGATGTCCGTTTAGGCATGTACGTCCAAGAGGTTTGCGGGAGCTGGATGGATCATCCATTTTGGAAAAATTCATTCAAACTGACTACAGACACTGAGGTCAACACGCTCAAGAATTGCGGGGTAGACGAAATATGGATAGACACTAGCATAGGTTTGGATATCGATGCCGGTGTGAAAGCACTTTCTCACCAAGAAGAGGTACTCAAGGTCGAGAATGAACTAAAGGAGATCGAGCAAAGCTCACAAAAAACTGAAGCATGTGTGTCTTTGCATGCCGAGTTATTTGCTGCGAAAAAAATACTCTCCAAATCCAAGTAGACCGTTGTCTCCCTATTCAGCGATGTACGCATGGGCAATGCAGTGAAGCTTGATGCTGTTGTATCACTGGCTGACGAAATAAACCAATCGATTATGCGCAATTCCTCTGCATTGATCAGTTTAACCAGGTTAAAAAATGCAGATGACTATACCTATTTGCATTCTGTTGCAGTCTGCGTGCTGATGATTGCACTAGGGCGGCAGCTGGGTCTCCAAAATGAAGTACTAAGACAAGCTGGCATTGCCGGGCTGCTGCATGAAATGGGTAAAGTTTTTATCCCCCACGATGTGCTCAACAAGCCAGGAAAATTGACGGATGAAGAGTTCAATATAGTCAAGGCACATCCGCTAAAAGGTTGGGAATTTCTCAAGAATTCTGATGGAATGACCGATTTGGTATTGGATGTCTGCCGGCATCATCACGAGCGCTTAGACGGTATGGGTTACCCGGACAAGTTATCAGGTGAGGCGATAACATTATTTGCGCGTATGGGTGCTGTTTGTGACGTATATGATGCAATTACTTCAAATCGATGCTATAAAAAGGGATGGGAGCCCGCAGAATCCATCCGCAAGATGGCAGAGTGGCAGGCTGGGCATTTCGACAAGGTCATCTTTCATGCCTTCGTTAAAACAGTTGGCATTTATCCAACCGGTACCTTGCTTAAACTGAAGTCCGGGCGTCTAGGCGTCGTGACTGACCAATCAAATAAAAGCTTGATCAAGCCCTTTGTTAAAGTATTCTTCTCAACCCATTATAATGCGCATATCTTGCATGAAATAATCGATCTGTCGAAATCGACAGACAGTATTGCCAATTTGGAAAACCCCCTGCAATGGGGATTCGATTTAGGCGAAATTATGGGTGGCTAACATCAGAGATGCCGAAATTAAATCATATTCTTTAACGGCAATTAAAATCATCTCGATTCATTATTCAACACTGTGTTGCATTTAAAAATTGAAACTGACTTGTCATAATTGAGCAGGCTGACACTGTATATTAGCGCCTCCTGCCACACTTTCTTTGTTTACTCCCTAACATTATTTACATGATGAATTTCAATTGTAGCGTGGACAATTTCCTCATGCGGGTGCCACGCTCGGCTAAGTGACGGCCTTCGTCGAGGACACGATTATGCGACATTCAGGGCAGAACTCTCATCGCACATACCAAATTTATCTTCACACAGACTGGACGAGCAATATGAAACGTCATAAGGCAAGTGATGCCTAAAAATATTGCATCCGCAACTTTATGCGCCGCGTCTTGAAAAATCTTTAAGCCGAAAACCGAGCAACCACAGCACGGCGAAATATACCGTCATACCCATCACTACCAATCCTGTTAGCCGCCAGATACGCATCCAGCCGCCGCTGGTGAGCCAGCTTTGCTCACTTCCCATACCAAACCAGAGCGTCAAACCCAGCACCAGCATTGCCGCACTCAGCTTTGCGAGAAACTTTCCCCACCCAGGCTCTGGTTGATAGATTTCACGCTTGTGCAACAGGTAGAACAGGATGGCGGAGTTAAGGCAAGAACCAAGGCCGATGGCAAGCGCCAACCCTGCATGTTGCAGCCAGCCAATGAACAACAGATTCATCGCTTGGGTAGCAAGCAAGGTGATGATGCCGATTTTCACCGGGGTCCTGATATCCTGACGGGCATAAAAACCCGGTGCAAGAACCTTCACCGACAGGATACCGATCAGGCCGACACTGTAACCAACTAGGGCGTTGCGTGTCATAAGCACGTCATGTGCAGTAAATGCACCATGCTGAAAAAAGGTTGCCAGAAGTGGTACCCCAATCATGCCTAGCGCGAGTGCCGCGGGAAGGGTAAGCATGAAAGTCAGGCGTAATCCCCAGTCGAGCAGCTTGGAATACTCTTCCAGATGACCATCGGAATAATATTTGGATAGTGATGGCAACAAAATAGTGGCAATTGCAGCACCCAGCACACCGGATGGAAACTCCATCAGACGGTCGGCGTAATAAAGCCAGGATACGCTGCCCGCCACCAGAAACGAGGCGAAGATGGTGTTAATGATGAGGCTGATCTGGCTGATCGATACACCGAATACCGCAGGCCCCATCTGTTTGATAATGCGCCATACACCCGCATCTTTCAGGTTGAGGCTCAGGTTCGGTAGCATGCCGATTTTCTTCAGAAATGGCAGCTGGAATGCAAGCTGCACAAATCCAGCTACTAACACCGCCCACGCCAGCGCCATGATAGGCGGTTCAAAATACGGAGCCAGCCACAGAGCAGCACCAATAAAACACAGGTTGAGCAGAATAGGGGTAAATGCAGGCACCCAAAATTTATTGTTGGT
>JBDSEJ010000009.1:0-2963 GCA_039920105.1 Candidatus Nitrotoga sp.
TACATGCTATGCGTATTTTTGTTAAATAAACATGAGATTACGACCAAACGATGTGAGTGCCATTGCACAAGTTGCCCGGGATGCCTTTATGCCAGGCACAGCATTTTTTCTTTTTGGTTCCCGGGTGGATGACAGCAGGCGTGGGGGAGACATTGATCTGCTGGTTGAGATTCCCAAAGCCATGCCCCCTGAAGAGTTGGTGCGCCGTCGCACCCGTTTTGTGTCGCGCATTTACCTGCTGCTTGATGAACAGCGCATTGACGTCATTATTACAGCACAAGACCAGCAAGATTCGCGGGAGGTGGTTGCTGCAGCAAAACGTGAAGGGATCCAGATGGCGCAAGTATGATGCCTACAGGCAAACTTGCTGCTGTGCTTTGGGAGGCGGATCGCCACTTGGGCACACTTACGGAAGCATTAACAGAATGGAACATATCGCCTGCGATCACGTTGCAGGCGCTGGAAAGTGATCGCGTCCGTATCCGGATAATGGACTAACTGCTTTTCCGCTTTATAAAATTGCAGGATACAGTGGGGGAGCGCCTAATACCAGCAACACTGGCCAGCCTGCGTGAGCCGTTTAAAGATCGGACCATGCGTAACCGGCTAAATCGTTTGGCTCATGCACAGCCACCGCGAACCTTGATATTAGCGAAAACGTATCGCAAATCCAGTGTGTGACTACCCTACACGCTAACGACTAACCGCTATACCCAACATCGAAGTTAACCACGTCACCAAAGAATACCAGCTCGGCCAATTGCAAAGCCTGAAAACCAGTGCGCTCAACTAGTGGCGGCGGGTCACGGGCCAACCGGTTGAAGAAAGTGCTCCATTCAAGTCCCTTGATGACGTCACTTTCTCCGTCAAACAAGGCGAAGTACTTATCAACATCGGCCACAATGGTGCTGGCAAGAGCACCTTGCTCAAAATGCTGACTTTTGTGGCGCGCCTGCAGCGGCGGCTGGGTGACCCGTTTAATTGCCTACGTGATAACTATGCGTCATAATCCCTGACGAGCATTATTAAGAGGAAAGCATCCGTGCCTATCTTGTCCGTCTTCTTTGGCATCATTGTTCGAATGTGGCACGACGATCATCCACCACCTCACATCCACGTTGAGTACCAAGGATTCGAGGCGTTGGTGAAAATCCAGACGGGCGATGTAAGCGAGGGCCGATTGCCGAACAAAGCAGCGGCGCTCGTCAAGGAATGGTGTTTGCGGCATCAAGCCGAGCTGCTGGTCAACTGGGAACATGGCCAACACTTTGAACCAATGGAACGAATTCCGGGGGCAGACCAAGATGATTAAAGTAATCGAAGCACGTTATCTGGGTAACTTTCAGGTGGCGTTGAATTTCTCAAACGGCCAAGAGGGTGTGTTCGATGGACATGCGCTACTGCAACGTAGCGGCTCATTACTTGAGCCACTGCGGGCTAAGGATTACTTCAAGCGCCTTTTTGTTGATGCCGGCGCCTTGTCATGGCCGAATGGGCTGGAGCTTTCACCTGCGCGGCTTTACAAGCTGTGCAAGGCGCTGGAAACTGCCTGACGCACAGAACACGCATGAACGAACTTTTTATGTGCTTTAGTTGAAGCGCAAAAATAATTCTAGTCTTGCCCTTTTTATGATGGAAAGCAAAATGCAAGACCTGAACTGTGGCTTTCCTTGCCCTAAAACCACACGCCACCCGCTAATAACTAACTGCAAAATAATGACTATCGTTGAAGTAAACCACGTCACCAAAGAATATCAGTTTGGCCAGTTGCAAAGCCTGAGGACTACTGTGCTCCATTAGTGGCGGCGCCTCACAAGCCAGCCGGTTGAAGAGCGCGGTACATTCAAGGCTCTTAATGACGTAACGTTCTGCGTTGAGCAATACAAGGTACCAGGCATAATTGGCCACAGCGGCGCCGGCAAGTGTAAAATACTCAAGTTACTGGTCAAAACGTCGAAATCAATGGCAGGCACTATCAAGCTTAAGTGACACCGCATGTCCCAGTGAGTTGTAGGCTGACCCGCACCAAATACAGTGAATTTATTGATTTTGCGAAATACATTAAGGAGATCAAGTATGGGCTACAGTGACCGAATCACCATCGAGCTAAGCAAACGTGGCGGCAAATCCTGTATCCGTGGTATGCGCATGATGGTATATGACGTTCTGGACTATCTAGCCTCTGGCATGATGCCAACTGAAATTCTGGCCGTCTTTCCCTACCTCACAGCTGAAGATATACCAGCCTGCTTGGCCTATGCAGCCGACCGCGAAAGACACCATATCGCTATTGCGGCATGAAGCTGCTGTTCGACCAAAATCTCTTGCCGGAACTGGCAACCTTGGACACCAACCCATCACCCTATATGCCTCAAAACTATTCTCAGGTGAATGGTGCCATAAGCCACTTCCCCCTTTGCAAAAGGGGGATGGAGGGGGATTTATTCCGTAAGCTAAATCAGCCGCATTTAAATCCCCCTCCCCCTATGCACCCGCAAGGAGTACACCCGGCGTGTTTCCCGCTGCTGTATAGCGACCCTCACGCAGCCCAAGGTGGAAGTAATTCGTGTTTGTTTATTTACTGAAGATGGTTCATAGGCATATAAACCTATATCCTATACGTTATCCTTGCATGGAGTGAGTCATGAAAAGTCTTAAATTTGTCGTATACCGGGAAGACAAATATTACGTTTCACAATGTTTGAACGTTGAGGTATCAAGCTTTGGTGACACTGTCCACTAAGCGATCGAAAATCTGTAGGGAAGCAGTCGATCTATATTTTGAGGAAAGGGATAGTGAATATCATCCAAGAATACCTTCTAGGGGCGATGCTTTACCTCGAGCAGAAGCTGCCCGCTACCCCTATTCACTAACTAACCTATTAACCGGCTCAAACCAAACAATCAGAGAGTGGACCATGAAACTTAAAGTCGTCATACACGAAGCAGAAGAAGGTGGATAT
>JBDSEJ010000010.1:0-4230 GCA_039920105.1 Candidatus Nitrotoga sp.
GCTTCCGTTAAACTTGCGCCGGATGGGATTTCCCAAACGTTGGCAGACGTTTTTTTGAGGGTGATAATTGGCGGCCCATTTTTTCCTGACGGCGCTTCATGAACATGCGCTGCTGTACCATCGATTCCCGTTGTTGTTATCGACCCACGAATGGATCTATCTAATGCCACTTCTGTTTTCCCTACACCGGACGCAGAAGTGGAAACGGCTGGTACTTCTTCGTCACCACTGAGGGTAGTAGTAATTGCGGCAGCGGATGCAAGGCCATCATTTAAATTACTTAGCTGACCTCTTATTTCTCCGTCACTATTGGCTTTGCTATGAACGTTTAGGTAGAGATCTCCGGCTTTGTAATTAGCATATTGTGCTTCCGATAAGCTTGCGCCGGATGGGATTTCCCAAACGTTTTCAGACGCTTTTTTGAGGGTGATAATGACGGGGCCGTTTTTACCTGCCGGCGCTTCATGAACATGAGCTGCTGTACCATCGATTCCCGTAGTTGTTATCGACCCACGAATGGATCTGTCTAATGCCACTTCTGTTTTCCCTACACCGGACGCGGAAGTGGAAACGGCTGGTACTTCTTCGTTACCACTTAGGGTAGTAGTCATTGCGTCAGCGGAAGCAAGACCAATGCCACCAATCAAAACGCCGACTGTTAATGACCCCATATAAAAAACGGATCGTGTTTTGTTAAGAATAATATTCATAAAATTAGCTCCACTTAGATTAGACAAATTACCAATTTATATTGAGAATAAAGATTCAATTTTTCTCAACACGGTTTGGATAGGAAGTATTATTCTTACTTGATAGGAAATCTGTGCGGTAGGGCACTTACAGGGGCTAAATGTTATTTATTTCGTTTAGTTAAATTTGATATTCTTTATTTAAAAACTGATTCATTACACATTTTTGTAGGGTTATATTATAAAAATTAAAATTCATATCGCCACGCAGACGCTTGAGTTATTCAAAGACTCAGGCATGCTCTTGCATTGTTATCCGGTTTCTACTGCTGCTAATGGAGTGGGTGAGAAATTCGGCAGCTATTGCACGCCACGTGGCAAGCACACCATTCGTGCCAAAATCGGCGCAAACCAGCCGCTCAACACTGTGTTTGTCAGACGTCGTCCCACCGGCGAAATCTATACCCGGGAACTGGGGGCGCTGCATCCGGGCCGTGATTGGATACTGACGCGCATATTGTGGCTGTCCGGTAAAGAAGTCGGCTTTAACCGCTTGGGAACCTGCGACACTATGCGTCGCTATATTTATATTCACGGTACGCCGGAGAGTACGATACTTGGCCAACCCGGCTCAAAAGGGTGTGTGCGCATGCGCAACGCGGATCTTGTGGAGCTGTTCGACTTTGTTCCGATGAATACAGAAGTTTACATTGCTATGTAATATCTAATGTATATCCCATTGTTTTACAGGAAGGAATGTTATAAATAATTCTTTTAGTATACGGCTGCTCTCTTGGCAGATCGGCCAGCCTTTATTGCGCGTGGTACGCGAAGCTGTGTTCATGGTTGAACAGGGCGTTTCTGCAGAGTTGGAATGGGACGGGATAGATGGAGCCTGCCATCATGCACTGGCATTAACTGCTTCTGGTGATGCGATTGGTTGCGGGCGCATTTCCCCAGAGGGATATATCGGACGCGTAGCAGTATTGTCAGCGTGGCGTGGCAAAGGGGTCGGCAGTTCACTAATGGAGTCGCTGCTTGGTTATGCGCGCAGTCAGCATTATGCCCAAGTGGAACTAGGCGCTCAGATACAGGCTGTACCGTTCTACCGGCGTTTTAATTTTACTGAGGTTGGCGAGAGTTTTATGGACGCTAATATGCCGCACATCAAGATGCAGTTACGCTTAAAAAATTGTTAAATATTGTTGTATTTATATGATTTTAAAAGCGTACTGTTTAATTTAAAGCTCATTCCAATTTTTTGATTATCAAAAAATGTTGTCCGTTTCTCTAGTCAACCTGTTACAACAATTTAATAGATCGGATAAGGCATTCTCAAGAATCGCAACGCCGCGCCTTGCAGAGATTTAAAGTGTACAGTTTGGTCTTTGTGGCTGCTAATCTGCACCACAGCCAGCATGTCGTAACCACCGTCCGGAGCGGCTGATGCGTTGACTACCATGCCACAAGCCTGTCCTTCCATATCCGCGCTGTAGAGTTCGTCACCCGGTTGTGGTGGAGTATCGCTTTCAATATGCGCCAGATACATGCGTCTTTTGAGTTTGCCGAGATATTGCATGCGCGCCACAATTTCCTGGCCGGGATAGCAGCCCTTTTTGAAGTTCACGCCACCGATCAGTTCCATGTTGGCCATTTGTGGTACGAATTGTTCTTGCGTAGCCGGCATAATCACGGGAATGCCATCATGGATCGTAAGCCAGTCCCAGCAGGCTGCTCCAACCGGACGTCCGGTAACTATAAGTTTTTGCCATAGGGCGGGTGCATGCTCGATAGTTGTGTTGATTTGAAAGCGCTGTTCGCCGAGACGAATGACACCTGTATCATTGTGATCTGCTATGCGATTGCCTACTTCTTCTGCTCCCCAAGGCTCTACCGGAACCGAACCTAAGCATTCACGCAGTTGTTCCTCTGAATCATTCCCAGCCCAACCAAAACTGATTTGTTGGTCAGTCACTTCCTCAATTTTTACTTTGGAGCGCAGGATATATTTGGACAGACGTTGTTGTATGTCGGCACACAGACTGAGTGGCAGTTGCAGGAAAAAAGCTTTGTCTGCATCATCAAGAACTCCTTTACGCCAGATAAGAAAACTTGCCAGCATGCGTCCTTTTGGAGTGTTAAAGCTGCTAAATTGGGCATGCCATGGCGTGACTTCGCTCACATCGCTGCTAAACAGGTTTTGCATAAAGGTTTCAGCATCTTCGCCAGTAATTTTGAGTACGCCAAGTTGGCTTAAATAGCACAGCACTGTGCCATTTTGTGCGGCAGCGAGTTCGCCTTGTCCGGCGCCAAAATACTGCACTATGCCATCTTGTATTTCTGCTCCTTGTTCCCGCAAATAATCTTGCCAAATCGAATTCATATTGCTGCCCGTTTTAAGTTTAAAAGTGATTGCAACTTTACCACGAATAGCGGTATTTCGGATAAACTCTCGCGCCATGAAATACTTACATTGCTTACCGCTTTTCCTATTGCTTGCGGCTTGTGACGGGGGGTTGTGGAATAATCCCTACCCGGTCAGTGATAAGGGCAAATCAATATATTATTCTGCTTTTACCGAACGGCCCAAGCATCTCGATCCGGCTTCAGCATATAGCGAAAATGAATATGTATTCCTTGCACAGATATATCAACCGCCGCTGCAATATCATTTCCTGAAGCGTCCATACACGCTGGTACCTCAGGCAGCCAGTAATATGCCGACAGTGCGTTATCTGGACAAAAATAACCAGCCATTACCAGATGATGCGCCTGCCGATAAGGTGGCGTTCAGTGTTTACGACATTCATTTACGTTCCGGTTTGAATTACCAGCCGCACCCGGCATTTGCACGCGATGCCAAAGGTGAGTTGGAATATCATGCGCTGACAAGCAATGATTTACGTAATGTTCATAGTTTGAATGATTTTCCGCATAGCGGTACGCGTGAAGTGAACGCGGCAGATTATGTTTATCAAATTAAACGCCTGGCTCATCCGAGCATTCATTCACCAATTGCAGGACTTATGGTGGATTACATCGTCGGTCTTAAAGATTACATCGCAACTTTGCAGCTCGCTAAAAAGGAGAGCCCCAATGCTTTCCTTGATCTCCACGACTATCCGCTGGAAGGGGCGCAGACGGTGGATGATCGCACTTACCGTATCAAGATTTACGGTAAGTATCCGCAGTTTGCTTATTGGCTGGCGATGACTTTTTTTTCACCCATGCCAGTTGAGGCCGAGCGCTTTTATGCGCAGGATGGAATGTCCGAACGCAATTTGGTTCTTGATTGGTGGCCTGTGGGTAGTGGACCATACTATTTGTCGGAAAATAATCCCAATCAGCGTATGGTGCTGACGCGTAACCCACATTTTTCCGGCGAAGTCTATCCGTCGGAAGGTGAGGTTGGGGATGAAAAGGCTGGGTTGTTGGCTGATGCAGGTAAGTCTTTGCCTTTAATCAGCAATGTAGTGTTTAGTCTGGAGAAGGAAACCATTCCCTACTGGAATAAATTCCTGCAAGGTTATTACGATGCTGC
>JBDSEJ010000011.1:0-3238 GCA_039920105.1 Candidatus Nitrotoga sp.
ATACTCAGTACCGCGATCCGTTAAGATACGCAGCATAGGCAGGTCGTGGCTTGTATAAAATGGCAGTACTTTATCGTTCAGCAGGTCAGCTGCGGTAATCGGTGTTTTAGTCGTATACAGCTTGCAATGAACGACCTTGCTGTAGGTATCAATCAATGTCTGCTGGTATATGCGGACCACGCCTTTTAGATTGCCTACTTAGAATGTATCTTGCGCACCCAGGTAGCCGGGATGAGCCGTTTCAATTTCACCGCAAGCCACATCGTCCTCATGCTTGCGTTCAAGTGCGGCAATTTGCACATCGCTGAGGATAATACCTTCATTTGCAACTTTGGCTTCCAGTGCGCTTAAGCGGCCTTTGAAATTCTCAAGCTTGTGCCGCAGCCAAATAGAGCGGACGCCACTGCCTGAAACAAATACACCGCGTTTACGTCATTCATTACTGGTGCGGTGCTGACCATGCGCAGGAAAGTCTACTGCATAACCGATGACAGCTTGTTCTGTATCGTCGTCAACCCGGTTCTTAAGATTAGGGACTCGGCGCTCGCGATTGATGAGCCCTTCTAAACCATCCGTTTCAACGAGTTCTTGATAACGATAAAAAGTATCTCTCGATACACCCATAATCTTGCAGGCTTTGGAGACGTTTTGAAGTTCTAAAGCAAGATTGAGCAATCCTGCTTTATGTTTAATGATTGGGTTGCTAGTATGAAACATGAGCGTTGCCTTTCTTTAAGTATGATGACGGATTCGACACCCATATCAAACTCGGTAACGCTCACTTTGACAAGTGCATTGTCAGATCAGATTGAGACTAGTTCAAATTAAGGGTTCCTAAATTTTTCAAGAGATATTGTTGCACCTCTAAACCTAACAAATTTTGTACACTAGACGTTCATAGGGACAACTGGTTGGAAGAATAGATTTCAATTTGCTGACCCGCTGGTTTGCGGGCTTGGAGTGGATAACGATGCATGTGATGCCACGGTGTTCTGTCATAAACGCGACAGGATGCTCACACATCAAGTGGCTGAATTTGTACTTCGAGCAGAGCAAGGCGAGGCCGGTGTGGGCGAATTTATGTAGAGGAAACAATTTTGGCTGATACTACCTTGCTTGATTCGGCAGCATCAATCCAGCGTCTCAAGGATAAAGAAACAAATGACATACCGAGCTGTGACGGGAAGTCAGACGAGAAAAAGTAAGTCAGTTGGATTTTATCTCAGAATTTAACTTCTACTGAGAACATTTCAGCAATACAACACCCGCCGTCTTCCTCAGAGGGCGTATCCAATATACCGCAATGCAAAGATGTGAAACTGAGGTTTATGGGGTATTTGTTGACCTAGAACTGTAATGGTCTGATCGTACAAGCCAGCCTGAGTCAGGTAACAGTAGCTACAGAGCGTGAAGTTTCTCTGACGATGCTTAATGCAAAGTCTGGCTTAGGCCGACGGACAAGGGTTGCAGACAAGAACTACGATACCGAGGCTATTTTTTCGGATTGCCGTAGGCATAAGCTGACATACCGCATGCGAAGAAAAGGAAGCATGCTGCGAACACCACCACGCCACGTGGTGGAGAATGCCAAAGATCGAAATTGTTTGGCTGAATGAAAAACTTTAGCCTGATGCGTAAACTACGGCATCGCGGAAAGAAACTGGTGAACCAGATATTCTTGTTCGCGGCAGCTACTTACAACTTGGTCAGAATGAGACGATTGTTTGCATAGTTTGTCAGGAATCTGCTCAACAGCGAAAACATGGGAAATGACCACAAATAATGTGTTTTTATGGAGCTAAAAGTCAAAAACTGCCTAAAATTTTCCTGCTTGGGCAGAGATGCAAAGTTATAAACGCAGAGCATAACTTCATTGCGCCAGTTCGTTCCACCGCTTATGGGTGCGATATTTGCAGCCTGAAGCAGTAAGTCATGCATAGCCTTTCAGCTCGTCGGTGAAAATGGAGGCACCAATATCTACGGATTCTCAAAAGAAATCCGGCAGGCTACCGGCGGCGACATCCTTAACGCGTTTCAGTTGGATATGCCCGATTGCTCGATCGCTTTTAACTGAAGAGACCACAATGATAAGCTTATTACGACCGCGGAGTACCGCTTGTCATCGACAGGGTAGCCAACGTAAGTTTTCTCCACGCCCTTCTCGACGGTGAGACGATCACGACCCATTCGCATCATGGCTTGGTGAAGCTTGGTTGTCACGTTCAAGCCGTTTCGGAGCTGCCCAAGTAAAATTGTTACGCCAAGAGCTCATGCCATTCTTCTAGCTTGGGAGTGCGAGTCCTAGCCATAGATAGCTGCTGAGCAGCAACTTGTTTGACATTATTATTCTATCGGTGGAAGATTTGCGCTACACTAACGGCCCGCTGCTCACGGTGTCCTTGCCAGCCAAGCGCTACCGCATTTACCGCATTGATGGTCGGCGTTATACAGTGCCTGTTGTTTTATTCGTCAGCAAGGGCCCTTCGTGGAGCCGTGCCCAGTTGAGATCAGGATTGCATATGCGGTCTGTACTTAACACAGGGATTATCTTCGTGCATGCAAAATAACGATAATATCTGGCATACGCTAACCACCGATGAAGTCGAGCAACGCTTGCAGACCAGCCAGCAATCGGGCTTAAGTTCTGCCGATGCGGCCAAGAGACTTACTCAATACGGCGCCAATGAATTAAAGGAACAGCGCGCGCGTTCTACTTGGCGCATGCTGCTCGACCAGTTTACAGATTTCATGATCGTCGTGCTGATCGGCGCGGCTGTTGTTTCCGGCATAGTCGGCGATGTGGGAGACACCATTGCCATTATCGTGATCGTCATCCTTAATGCGGTGATCGGATTCGTCCAGGAATACCGCGCGCAACAGGCGATGGCCGCGCTCAAACGCATGGCCGAGGCGGGTGCGCATGTGTTGCGCGATGGCCGAACAGAAATCGTCAACGCATCGGTGCTGGTGCCGGGCGATGTGGTGCTGCTGGAGGCAGGAAACGTAGTGCCCGCCGATTTGCGCATCATAGAGACGGCACGGCTCAAGATTGATGAGTCCGCACTCACCGGCGAATCGGTCGCGGTGGAAAAGCAAACCCAGGCGCTGACCATCGCTGCCGCGCCTTTGGGCGACAAAATCTGCCTGGCTTACAAAGGTACCATCGTTACTTACGGACGCGCGCGTGGCCTGGTGGTGGCGACCGGAATGAACAGTGAACTGGGCAAGATCGCAGCCC
>JBDSEJ010000012.1:0-12381 GCA_039920105.1 Candidatus Nitrotoga sp.
CGTAATGCTAACCCTGCAATGGCCTCTTTCGCAAAATGAAATGAGTATTATTTTGACCATAAATCCAAGCAATGCAATGCCTTAATTAATAGTTGTTATAATTTTTCATTATCACGCACTACTCAAAATATATAACAGGGTCAGCTAAAGTTGGGACTGATGGTTCACGTTTAAAGGTGGGTAGGTCACTTTAGGAGTGCAGCTTCAAGATACACATCTACACCATTTGCCGGACTAATTGCAGCAGCTGGAATATCGGTTCCACAGCGCCAATCCCTTACTGCCGACTGCTTCGTAATACCGCTCACCATAAACATAACCTTTTGCGTCGCACTCAAACGATTTGCGCTGAGCGATACCCGATGTTTTGGATATTTTGGTGCATTTTCCACCGCGATAACGGTTGGAGCATCGGGTGTCTTACCAAGCTCGTGTCCTGGGAACAGGCTGGCGGTGTGACCATCTTCCCCCAATCCTAGCAAAACTAAATCAAATAATTCAATACCTGCCAGTATCTGTGTATAAGCGCTGGCTGCAGACTGCGCGCCCTTCTCTGCGGGAATAATGTTAATTTGGGTACGCGGAATTGCGACATGGCTCAGCCACGACTGCGCGGCCATCCAGCTATTACGTTCCACATGATTAGCTGGTAAGCAGCGTTCATCACCGAAATAGACGTGCCAGGCAACCCAGTTTGCATTAGCGTTGCACAGCGACTCATATACACTGCGCGGTGTTGTACCGCCTGCCAGCACGATATGGAATGCGCCGCGCAGGCTAATTGCCTGCTGCGCCGTCTGCAATATTTCTTGTGTTGCAGCCTGCTCCAGTGCGGCGATAGTGTTGAAACTGTGCCAACGGCATTGTTGCGGTGGGTTGCTGATAAATAAAGGCATACAAAGCACCCTGAAGTAATATGACAGCGTAAGCAATTGTACTGCTGGCTGATACTGCTGATTTTGTTTATTAATACTACCTAATTAAAACAATGTCGCAATTGCCTAATGGAAATGACTTGCACTTCCAAAAGATTAAATGAAGCAATAAATTGGCGGTATATCTTGATCTAGGCAAAAAATCGTTTTAAATCTGATAAATGCCACATGCAACCAGCAGGCTTGCGGCAATATAGACTGGAATGAAGAACGATTTCACCTGTTGGGTTGGATGATCAACGTACACTTTGCAGTGCCATTGGTACTTTATCTCAAGTTGAGTATTAATATAGTTCGGTGAGATTGTTACGATGACATGCTTATATCAGCTTCTTCCAACTACATTATCTGGCAATCACTAAAATAGTGCATGTACAGGGCATGCGCACCGAAGTTGAGCGCACATTTAAATCCATTTGTTCGTATGGATATGGCAAAATGCTCGTTTTAGCGCTGGGACATGAAGGAGAACGCTTCCTGCTTGATTTCCAAGTTGAAGTTTACTTTATTTCCAGTTTGTTTTTTAGTCTAGTCCTTAACGTTATATGGAGAGAGTTATTATGTCGAAGTCGGTTGCAGATATTCTGAAGTTACTTAAAGACAACGAAGTTAAATTCGTTGATCTTCGCTTCACCGATACCCGTGGCAAAGAACAACACGTTTCTATCCCGGCACATGTCGTGTCAGATAGTGATGATTGGTTCGAAACTGGCCACGCCTTCGACGGTTCTTCCATTGCTGGCTGGAAAGGTATACAAGCATCCGACATGCAGTTAATGGCCGATCCCTCATCCGCTTTTCTTGATCCATTTATGGATGAAACTACATTGGTGATGCATTGCGATGTTGTGGAGCCATCCGATGGCAAAGGGTATGACCGCGACCCACGCTCTATCGCCAAGCGTGCTGAAGCTTATCTGAAATCCACAGGTATAGGAGATATTTGCTACTTTGGCCCTGAACCTGAATTTTTCATTTTTGATTCAGTAAACTGGCAGGTGGATATGTCTGGCTGCTTCTGCAAGGTTAATTCTGAAGAAGCAGCTTGGTCCTCTGCAGAAAAATTTGATAGTGGTAACACTGGCCATCGTCCCACGGTTAAAGGTGGTTATTTCCCAGTGCCTCCTGTCGATTCGCTGCAAGACATCCGCTCTGCAATGTGCTTAATATTAGAAGAAATTGGAGTTCCTGTAGAAGTGCATCACCACGAAGTGGCGACTGCCGGTCAATGTGAAATTGGCACCCGCTTTGACAGCTTGGTAAATCGTGCCGATCAAACACAGAGGCTTAAATATGTGGTGCACAACGTCGCTCATCAATACGGCAAGACTGCGACCTTCATGCCCAAGCCGATTGTCGGTGACAACGGTTCAGGCATGCATGTTCATCAATCCATCTGGAAAGATGGTAAAAACCTGTTTGCAGGCAATGGATATGCTGGGCTGTCCGAATTCGCTCTGTATTATATTGGCGGCATTATCAAGCATGCTCGTGCGCTTAACGCCATCACCAACCCCGGCACTAACTCGTACAAGCGCTTGGTTCCCGGCTTCGAAGCCCCAGTAAAACTGGCTTACTCGGCGCGAAACCGCTCTGCGTCAATCCGTATCCCCTTCGTGCAGAGTGATAAAGCACGCCGTATTGAAGTGCGCTTCCCAGACCCAACTGCCAATTCTTATCTGGCTTTCACCGCCATGATGATGGCTGGATTGGATGGTATACAAAATAAAATTCACCCGGGCGATCCTGCAGACAAAAATCTGTATGACTTGCCTCCAGAGGAGGATGCAAAAATCCCAACTGTATGTTCCAGTCTCGAACAAGCTCTGGAAGCCCTGGATAAGGATCGCGAGTTCCTGACCCGCGGTGGTGTATTCTCCAATGATTTCATTGATGCTTATATTGAGTTAAAAATGGAAGAAGTTACCCGTTATCGCATGACAACGCATCCAGTTGAATTTGAAATGTATTACAGTCTATAAAGTTATATTTGCGACGGGTTTTTTGGGAAAACCCGTTCGCAAAAATTAATTGTTAATACATTTTTTACGATGCGAGTGGTAAAAATTGATAATCTGTGCGAATGAAAAAATCTGAGTTTGAGTCCGTTACAGATTATTTATCAGCAAGTTCGCTCAGCGACAACAATAAACTTTTTAGGGAAGGTTAATGGCGAAATGAGCCACATACTTTTTCTCTAACATGGATGGTAAAGGTGCCGCCCTGATGATAAAACTCGTTATGGCTGTTTTCTTTGCACAATTCCAGAATTTCTCAAGCAAGCAGTGGGTCAGGATAATATTTGCCAGCTGGGATTATTGCTACTTGGAGGTTTGCGAAAAATAATAGCATTAACAGTAAGTTGATGAAATAACTAATTATTAACACATACACTTGCCACATAAACGTCCTCGTAATCAGACCGTATTCGAATTATGCGATAGTGGTGGTTTTGATGAGCTGACTGTTTCTGACCAGTGGTTTGTTTTGTTGCAATTAAATAGTGATGGTCTTGATCAGATATCCTTGATAGATTTAAATACCATCGATCCATAGTTTGGCTGTCGACGGCGGGGTTTGGGCCTGGACGATGAGTTAATCCGGGAAAATCTTATTCTGCAAGTCCAGACAATATAAATGCTCACAATAGAGTAACGAGCGAGTTATTGCGTAAGCAAACAAAAGTCGTTATATTCCGGTTATGCACTTCTCTCGTCATATATCGCAATTACATTCTACATCCAGCCTGATGGCTGCGCTGCTACTGCGCGTCGCGCGCTAAATATACCTCCCCCATACATAGTTTGAAGCAGGCGGCATCCAGTCGAGTTTTATTCGTCTGAATCACGCGAATTAAATAATTGCAATGGAGTCCAGCATGAAAGAAAAATTAATAATATTTGATACTACCTTGCGCGATGGCGAACAAAGCCCAGGCGCTTCCATGACTAAGGAAGAAAAGATCCGCATCGCACGGCAACTGGAAAAACTGGGAGTTGATGTTATCGAGGCAGGCTTTGCAGCTGCCAGCCCCGGGGACGCAAATGCTGTCCGTAGTGTAGCTCAAGTCATTGAGCAATCTACTATTTGTTCGTTGGCGCGCGCCACTGAAAGCGATGTTCGCGCTGCCGGTGAAGCGATCAAGCCAGCTAAATCCGGTCGCATCCACATATTTATTGCTACCTCTCCCATTCACATGGAAATGAAGTTGCGCATGCAGCCCGACCAAGTCGTGGAAGCGGCGGTGAAGGCGGTGAAGCTTGCATTGGAATATACCGATGATATCGAATTTTCTGCTGAGGATGCAGTGCGCTCTGAAATGGATTTTCTCGTCCGTATTTTTGATTCAGTGATTAAAGCTGGAGCAAAGACCCTGAACGTGCCAGATACTGTCGGTTACAGCATCCCGGTTTTGTGGGGCGAGCGCATTAAACAGTTGATTGAACGTGTGCCGAATTCCGGAAAAGTAGTGTGGTCTACCCATTGCCATAACGATCTCGGTATGGCGGTAGCCAATTCTCTTGCTGCCGTAATGAACGGTGCGCGTCAGGTAGAATGCACTATCAACGGCTTGGGTGAACGTGCCGGGAATGCCAGCTTGGAAGAAATCGTGATGGCGGTTAAAACGCGGCGGGATGTGTTTAATTGCGACTCGCGCATAGATACCACGCAAATCGTATCGACTTCAAAACTTGTGTCCAGCATCACCGGTTATCCGGTGCAGCCTAATAAGGCGATTGTTGGCGCAAATGCATTTGCGCATGAGTCCGGCATTCATCAGGATGGCGTGCTCAAGCACCGAGAGACTTACGAAATTATGTGTGCTGAAGATGTTGGTTGGGGCGCGAACAAATTAACCTTGGGCAAACTTTCCGGTCGCAACGCGTTTCGTACCCGCTTGCAGGAACTTGGCATCGTACTGGAAAACGAGGAGGTAGTGAACGACGCCTTTGCCCGTTTCAAGGAATTGGCTGACCGCAAGCGTGAAATATTTGATGAAGACTTGCAAGCCTTGGTCAGTGAAAGCGTGGTGGCGCAGGTTAGCGAGCATTATCGCCTGGTATCCTTGCGCGCGCATTCGGAAACTGGACTTCTGCCTGTGGCGCAGGTGCGATTGAATGTGGGCGGAAAGGAATGTGTTGCCGAGGCTCAGGGAGGGGGGCCGATAGATGCGGCGTTTAAAGCCATCGAGCAGATTGTGCTAAGTGGTACCGAATTGCAACTGTATTCGGTAAACAACATCACCAGCGGTACAGATGCACAGGGTGAAGTGACTGTGCGGCTATCCAAGGGTGGCCGTATAGTAAATGGCCAGGGTGCAGACATTGATATCGTAGTCGCTTCCGCCAAGGCCTATTTGCATGCACTGAATAAATTGGACAATGAAGCGGAGCGTGCGCATCCGCAGGTGTGATGTACCGATTGGTTACAGGCATGAGCGGCACGTCAGTAGGCGTGCCGTTTTTATTTGGTTTAGCGCATTAACTGTAAATACATATTCCAAGTAAGCAGATACGTCGGACTCTGTCGCTAGTCGGATTGATTCTGCCAGCGCATAAAATTACTCAGCAAAAGACATCCGGTCAGCTCCCTTCAGCACCATCTGACTTTTGCGAATCATGTGCATTTGAAAAAAATTGAATTCGTGCATTGATTTTGACACTCGCTTGAACGTTAATAGAAAGTCGATCGTTTTGCCATCCCACTCCACAGCTTAAGGCGACAGAACCTGTTCGATTGGGCTAAAAGCATTTCAGTACCCACTCCCTGAACAATATACGATATATTTGTAGTCACTTCGGGCTGGACGCACTAGCTATTAATCCTCCAATAGAATATTGGTCCAATACAAAAATTATTTATAATCAATAAGGAGATTGCGTGCAGCCAGTTATATCAGTCGAAAATCTCACAAAGTCCTACGCCTCGGGAGTTAGGGCGCTCGAAAGCATTAATCTGGAGATTCAGCGCGGAGAAATCTTTGCCTTGCTGGGGCCGAATGGAGCCGGCAAGACAACACTAATCAACGTTATTTGCGGGATTATAAATCCGAGCCAAGGCAAGGTTCTGGCCGATGGCCATAATATTGTTTCTGACTATCGTGCTGCCAGATCAAAAATTGGCTTGGTGCCGCAGGAGCTGTCTACCGATGCCTTCGAAACTGTTTTGGCCACGGTGAAATTCAGTCGTGGACTATTTGGTAAACCACCAAATCCGGCCTATGTTGAAAAAGTCCTGCGCGATCTGTCTCTGTGGAACAAGAAAGATGCGAAAATCAGGACATTGTCGGGCGGCATGAAGCGCCGGGTAATGATCGCCAAGGCTTTGTCCCATGAACCGCAGATTCTCTTTCTCGACGAGCCTTCAGCTGGCGTTGACGTCGAACTGCGCCGTGACATGTGGCAGATGGTTCGGGGCTTACAAAAAAGTGGCGTGACCATTATTCTGACCACTCATTATATTGAGGAAGCCGAAGAAATGGCTGATCGCATCGGGATAATAAGTAAAGGGAAAATTATTCTGGTAGAGGACAAGACCTTATTGATGAATAAGCTGGGCAAAAAGCAACTGAAGTTGTATCTGCAGATTCCACTGGCAAACATTCCCGCAGAACTCGCCGGATATCCACTTGAGCTATCGGCTGACGGCAACGAGCTGATCTACATCTTTGACGCCCAGGGAGAGCAGACAGGAATCGCAGAGCTTATGCGGCAGCTTGCAAAATACGGGATCGATTTTAAGGATATTCAGTCCCGCCAAAGCTCATTAGAAGAAATTTTCGTTAATTTGGTAAGCGGACGACCATGAATATTTACGCTATTCGCGCGATTTATTGCTTCGAGTTAGCGCGCACTTGGCGAACGCTGATGCAAAGCATCGCATCGCCAGTTATTTCGACCTCGCTCTATTTCGTGGTGTTTGGCTCAGCGATCGGCTCGCGCATGACCGAGATTGACGGCATCAGCTATGGGGCTTTTATTGTCCCCGGTCTGATTATGCTAGCCCTGCTGACGGAAAGTATTTCCAATGCCTCTTTTGGAATTTACATGCCAAAATTCTCCGGTACCATCTACGAGATCCTCTCCGCCCCCGTTTCTTATGTGGAGGTCGTCATCGGTTATGTTGGGGCTGCGGCTACAAAATCGATCATCCTGGGCTTGCTCATTCTTGCCACGGCTAGGATTTTCGTTCCGTTCGAGATTGTGCATCCAGTGTGGATGATTTTTTTCTTGGTGCTCACTGCAGTGAGCTTCAGCCTTTTTGGTTTCATTATCGGTATTTGGGCTGACGGGTTCGAAAAGTTACAAATCATACCCATGATGATCGTAACGCCGCTGGCTTTTCTGGGTGGAAGCTTTTATTCGATCAGTATGCTGCCGCCATTGTGGCAAAAAATCACACTATTCAACCCTGTGGTCTACTTGATCAGTGGTTTCCGATGGAGTTTTTATGGGATTTCAGATGTTAACGTAACCATCAGCGTTGGGATGACGCTGATTTTTCTTGTTCTGTGTCTTACAGCCGTGTGGTGGATTTTCAAGACGGGATACCAACTTAAGAGTTGAGGTTGTAAAGGTTTTGCAGATGCAGCAAAAAATAATTCATCAATGTTAGCTTGAGTTGCGCAGGTAGTCTGCCCAATTATTGGGCGTCTCGTAAATGCGCACTTGTTCCAGTTGTAGGTTATTCCCATAACTATGACGGTAGGCACCGTCGAGCATATGGAATGCGAGCATGGCGAGATTTTCTGCAGTTGGCGGTACCTCAAGGACTACCGTTTTGTGGTTGGGCAGTGAGTTCAAAAAATCCAATACCGCTTTGTCACTGCGATATACCAAGAAGGCATGATCCCAGGCATCCACCAGTTGTTCCTTAGCTATGCGTTTTACTTTAGTGTAGTCCATTACCATGCCTTGCTCGGATAAGCCATCGGTGGTAATGATTTCGCCAGACAGGGTAATCTCAATGGCGTAACGGTGGCCGTGCAAATGTCGGCACTGGCTGGTGTGACTGGGGATGCGGTGGCCTGCATCAAACTCTAGCCTTCGGGTAATTTGCATGTTAAGTGCGTGCTGTGTAGATGCGTGGATTATAACTTGAAAGTGCAACCCGTTCGCCGCAAGGCGCACAGCAATTCCTGCTTTATCGGCTTTCCTTAGCATCTGCAATCGTCAAAATCACAATATTAGTTGCGTTTTTTTTATTATTAAGTATCATTCTCATTATTGTTAGAGAGTCAGTCGTGTTACGGTTTGACCAGTGCCCATCGTCCGGCATATCAAGAAGTCATTTATTGCGGGACAAAAACAAGCTGAGCTGCATAAGATAAAGGCCAGAACTATGTATATTTGTATTTGCAAGGGCATAACCGATTCCGCTATCCGTAAAGCCGTCTGTCAAGGCGCATGCCGTATGCGGGATTTAAAAACTTGTCTGGGTGTGGGGACACAATGCGGTAAATGTGCCTGCCATGCCAAGCAGGTTATGGATGAGGTGTTAGCAGACTTAAAGCATGTTAGAATAGACTCTCATAAACACAGCCATTTTGTTGAGGCTATAATCTAAGGAGGCCAACATGAAAGGTAATGCAGATATAATTCAGTTTCTTAATCGTCAACTTAAACACGAGTTGACTGCCATCAACCAGTATTTCCTTCATGCACGCATGTACAAGAACTGGGGTTTCACTAGCTTGGGCAAGCACGAGTATGACGAATCCATCGAAGAGATGAAGCACGCTGATATGCTGTTAGAGCGGGTTTTGTTTTTAGAAGGCCTGCCTAATTTGCAGGAGCTCGGTAAGCTGATGATCGGCGAAAAGGCCGAGGAGTGCGTGGCCTGTGATCTCAAGCTGGAATTAGCTGCACGCGAAAATCTGGTCGCTGCAATGACCGCTTGCGAAAGTGCTAAAGATTATGTTTCTCGCGAAATTTTTAAAAAAATTCTTGAAGACACTGAAGAGCATATTGATTGGCTGGAAACCCAGTTGGATGTGATGCAGAAAGTCGGCGTCCAGAATTGGCTACAAAGCCAAATGTAGCTTGTTTTTGCTGCCGCCAACCACTTCGGTAATTGGTTTTTAGATTAGTCCTTTTGGGCCAATTTACGGCAAACAAATCGGTTGTTTTTACATTCATACTCCCTGGATTCAGAATCAAAAGTGCAGCATTTTATGCTGCACTTTTGCATATGCTGAATTTCCTAGAAATAAATCCTCGTAAGTTCAATATTTAACACGCACACGGTAAGTCAACGTTGCCTTGCCGTCTGCCGGTACCGTTACTTTCCATTCTGCCACGCCGGATGTCGCCTTGGTGTGAGGTTGAGACTCGGATATCATCGACCAATCACCAGGCATGGGTTCTCGCACCACTACTGTGACTGCCTCGTTCTTGGCATTTTTCAATACGATCTGGTATGCACTTTCAAAGATGCTATTAGAACGCCCGGTTCCGGACAGTTTCTGAAAATCAGTCTGCTTTTTGTCGGCTGTTACATCAAATGCATCTCCCAGTTTCAGACGAATAGACTCATTTTTAGGTATGTGATTAATTTGGTCTTCACCAACAAATTGGGCATTGCCATGGGCATCTTTTTTGTAAACCCGGATTACCCCCTTGGGTAGTGGAATTCCTAAACCTTCGCCTTTATTTTGAAATTCTACAAATACACTCACTTTGAGCTTCTGGCCAATGTCTCCATACTGTCCACTGTAATAGTAATTCGCGCCTGCCAGCACAAACTCTTTATTTATGGGTACGCTGGATGCAGACATCAGCGCCACCTGCTTGGTCTGGTTCTCCAATAAGGTCGTAGTGCGTTGCAGCGTATAGAGATGATATTCAAACAATGATTCTTCTTTCATTTCCTCCGCATCTGTCATTTTTTGCGTCATAGCCATCATGCTGCGCGAAATTGACTGTGGTGGGCGCACCTGGTTCAGATCGCCGGCAACCAATTGCAGCCGGGCATTCGGGTACGTTGCCCCACTTTGATTGGTTAGTGTGACCCAGCCATTAAGATCAAGGCGGTCATCGCGTTCATTCAACTCAGCCACATAATCGGCGCGCCAAGATAGCCCGGCAGTCAAATAGGAAAGCTCAAGATTTTGTTCGCCCGCAACAGGGTTGATGAGTGAAACAACCAGTGTAGGTTTGTCGCGTAAATTCTCCGGAACACCGGAGAATGCCAGGCGTCCAGGGACGCCGGTCTCTATACGGTCGGCAAATTTGAGTACAGTACCCCCATTAGTTGCAAGCACTGTGGCTGTTTCCCTGAGTTCCGTTCCAGTGGCCGGGTTGGTTCTAATTACAATCACTTCTTTGTTAAGATATTTCTCCAGCAGTTTCTGCGGCGTTAATAGATCAAAATCGAAATTTTGCTCCTGTAAACGGAATCCGCTGGGATTAGTGAGATTACGCAACAGCGCCGTTTCGGGCCGCATTTGAGCGGAGACTTCACGCCAGGCCAGATTATTAAAATCACGATCCAGTTTTACCCTGCGCGCATCTTTAATTAAAGCCAGATTGTCGTTGTAAATCGTGACAGCGACTTCTTTTTGATCTGACACGGTTGTGGTCTTCTCGTCCTGTGGAGCAGCTGCTCCATTTAGAGATGCTAATAGAGAACTCGCTACAACCATGTTTGCAATTGATATCTTTAACATTAAATTCCCCTTTTTAGTCAGCGAATTGAAATTTGAAAATACGCTACCCTATGGGGCTTGATATAGCGTAATCTTTCAAGGAATCTTCTAAGTAGTGTTCTGTATCTCGACATTTTTACATGCCCTAAGGGTTGAGGTGATTTATTTCTCATTACCAATTGGCGCTTGGTAACTTTGTATTACTAATCAGTCGTAAATAAGTTGACGCTTAAAGAGTTCTAATAACAACGCCAAGGTAGCATATTGTATAAAAGCAGATGGCCACAAACTTTATTTCAAGCTTGAGACGCTATATGACTAATAAACTTTAGGAAAAAATAAGGAAGAAGATTTAGCGAGGCCATTGCCAGCGATTGCCGATCAACCTTCAATTAGGTTTGTCGCCGCGAATAAGGTCAAGGTACTAACTGTGCCGTTGTAGTAGCCGAACAGCCCGATATTAATTCGGCTCTGAAATCGTACTTTCAATAGTCGCAATCCAGATTTCGATTCCATAACCTTCTATGTGCTGATCAATTCGTTTGCCGATAACCTTGATCACATGGCCAACATAAGACCTAAGGGTTTCAACATCAAGACCGGCTACGTATACATTTAACTTATATGTACCAACAACTAGTTTGAACGGCATGTCGCGGGTATTCGGCCCCTCTCGAACATGAGCCAGTTGTAATACACCGATAAGAACTTCCTCAGGCTCCGGCTTTTCCAGATAGAAAGACTTTTCGGCGAAAACTTGCAGAGGCTTCAGCTTCCCATCTTGTGTAATAATTTTTTGTTCATACTGACTGGTAGCCACCGGCACCTCAGATGCGGGCCGCCGGTGGCTAGTTTTGCCAAGCTCGCTTGCGTTTGCGAACGGTTTACAGCTGATCGCAAGACAAGCCGCCAGAATGACTGTAACAATAGTCCTTTGTATTACTGTCAGCATCGAAATTAATTGCGGACGTGGGTTGCCCAGTATACTGTTTGAGACCCCGTGGGAACATTGTATCCCCTGATTCGGATCACCCAGGTGCCCGCTTGCAGCGTACCGTTCACACCAGTTCGCTCGAAGACACTGACGCTTGAGTAGCCTTTGGCCCGCTCGATACCTGATGGATCAATCAGATGCACGTCGATATCGTTGTGAGTCTGACTTGCCGATTCGGGCCACCACAATGCGGCATCCAAATTACTTTTGCCGGTCCCGACGTTTATGGGAATGTCGATATTTACGTGATTTCCAACAGATACCTTGCCCCACCAGGCATGCCCGTTGGTCGCCATTTGAATCGGCCCTGCACCTACCGTATTGTCATAGGGCCATTCCTTCTGACCATAGAGGATCATGAAAGCATATGTCTGGCCATTGTCGAATGACCCGAACTGCCGCAACCAGTTGCGGGCCAGCATAGCAGCCGCCGCCGCATAGGGCGTGGCGCCACTTGTGCCACTGAACACCCTTAAAGCGGTATCGCTAGTACTGCTGGCCGTTTCGCTCCATGTTGGGGCCTGAATATCTGGTTTGTAACGCGAGTCGGTTGCGGGTCCGCGCCCTTGATTATCGTACTGGGCGCCACCGTCAGTCATGAAGCCACCGACACCCAGAACCTTGTGGGCGATTCCCGGCGAACGTACAGTCGATGCGTTCGGGCCAAAATTTCCGTTGGCTAATTCTAAATCGCATTAGAAACAGAATTAATTATCCAAGGCCACCGAGTAATGCTGGCGACACGCTCAGTATCATTTTCCATTGTTCGTAGCGCCTCAACCAAGTGATCTTCAAGAGCATCAATG
>JBDSEJ010000013.1:0-5942 GCA_039920105.1 Candidatus Nitrotoga sp.
CCTAACCATTAGGTCAAGCCGACGTGCTTAGGGCACGCGGATTACCTCAAACGTTGGGCAACAGCGGTTGCTTATCACAGGGCATAGAGTGATAATTGCAGCTCTCATCATATTTTTGAGTCAGAGCATGAAAGTCTATTCAGCGGTAATTGAGCGATGCCCACAAACTGGCCTGTTTGTTGGTTTTGTCCCCGGTTTCCCTGGTGCCCATTCCCAAGGGGAAACTCTGGATGAGATCAACCACAACCTTCGCGAAGTTATTGAAATGCTTCTGTAAGACGGCGACCCCATTCTGTAGTCCGAATTTGTTGGGGTTCAAAACGTCGCCATCGCTTGAGTCATGGTCAATCTCCCTGCCCTCAAGCCCAACGAAATTATTGCCATCCTCATCAAACTTGGTTTCACTGAGGTTCGCCAACGCGGATCACACAAACAATTCCGCGATACCACAGGCCGCTGTACAACGATACCATTCCATAAAGGCCGGGACATCTCTCCAATCTTGCTTCGCCAGATCACCAAAGACATTGGACTCACACTTGATGAATTTCTCAAGCACAGATAGCCCAACCCATCGTTCAACACGGACGTTAAGGCTGTAGAAAAACAATAAACCCATCAAAAGATCATTCCAATATCTGCCATACTTTCGTCATAAGATAAAGCAGAGGATTCAACATGGCGCGATTCAAACCGATACACAAAGGCTTAAAACTACTGCCAGTCGACTTTGAACGGCAAGTTCAGTTCATTGTGGCTCTGATTTTAGCTTCGGGGGGCAGCGCCACTCCACTAAGCAAAACTTACAAACTGTTGATGAACTATAAGTTAGGCCGCACAATTGTCATTCATTAACTGAAACGGAGGTGTGAAATGCAAAAGTTGATATCAATTCTCTTGTCAGCATTGTTCCTGCTGGTAAGTCCGATGCTTTTTGCCGCAGAAATAGCGAAGGAGCCACCATTGGCATTTACCTTCGATGACCCCCAGCTTAAATGGAGTCCGTGCCAGCCATTTCTTCCGGAAGGATGCGCTATTGCGGTACTTCATGGCGATCCTTCAAAGCCCAACGTAGATGTATTCTTTAAGGTGCCCTCAGGTTCCATTATCCCCAGCCACACCCACATATCTCCAGAACGCATGGTATTGGTGTCGGGCGAACTGGAAGTTACATATGAGGGTCAAGCACCTAGAACGCTCAAGGTAGGCTCATACGCCTATGGCCCAGCCAAACACGCTCACAAGGCCACATGTGCCAAAGGCGCGCCTTGCGTCCTTTTTATCGCCTTTGAGTCACCTCTTGACGCGATCCCGACCAAAGCGCCTAGCAAATAATGCCTTGCGCTCTAACAACGCGCGCCTAAGTACGCCGACTAAGCGGCGCCCCTAAGCGCGGGCGTTTTGTGCCCTGGAGGATGAAGTGCCTATAATTGTTGCAGGAAAATTGACTATAAAGCCAGGCTTACGAGATGAGTTCATAGAGAAATCGTTGGAAGCAGTCTCACTTGCAAGAAAAAATGACTCCTGCGAAGATTTTTCGGTATCCCCCGACCCAATCGATATCAATCGAGCCAATGTTTTCGAGAAATGGAAAACACGTTCTGCACTGGAAGCTTTCCGGGAATTAGGTCCCGATAACAATGACTTCTTACTGGTTGAATCATTCGAAGTCAATGAATATGAAGTCGGCACATAACAAGTCAATTTACTTCACACCTTAGGTGCCGGACGCGCTTACATCGCGCCGGTTATTGAAGCGGTGGGTGTTTGGAAAAATGGGGATATTCGCATGACCAAGAAAGTTAATTTCGCCGCTGGCCGCAATATCGCAATGAAGGTTCCGCCTCATCTGTACGAGGCCACCGTTCAGTTTTACCGGGATATTCTCGGCATGAAGGAAATAACGACTCAAACTCAGTCCGTCGGCTTTGAGTTCGGCTCCAACAATCTTTGGATAGACCGCGTTGTGGGTTTAAGCCAAGCCGAAACCTGGCTTGAGATCGTCACGAATGACATTGAAGCGGCGTCAACGCATCTTAAGGCTTCGGGCGTAGTGCGCTGCGACGAGATAGAGCCACTGCCGCAAGGGTTTCAAGCATTCTGGGTATCAAGCCCCGCATCAATCATTCACCTCGTCAGCAAAGATTCTGAATCTTGGGCGTAGGCACACGGAGAAACCAGGGTTAGCTCAGACTCGATTTAATTTGATGCACTGACTTTATCCCAACAACCAGTAATTGCATGATGGCTCGTCTTCCCCGCTTATATCTACCTGGCCAACCATTGCCGGAAAACTCAATGCGTAAAGGCCTTGTCATCGGCACATCCTATGCGTTTTGGTTGGTCACAAATAAATAGACTCGACAAAAATATCAATTGTATGGGCCTGACCTTCATGGCACTTCTATGAGAAATAAACAGGTTCTGTGTGCGGTGGCGCACAAATGATTTCCCTCGTTTGAGTAATCATGCTAACTAAAATGATTACTATTGGCATGCACCTCGGAAATGATTTTTCAGACGTTTATTAGAGTTTCTATTTTACGTTGAGGCTGTAGAAAATTTTTTTTGAGAGACAAAATGATCCACAAGAGAAAACTTGACCCACCAGAATCAGTTAGACACGATTTAAGACACACTCAAGGATTAAAGTAAGCAATCCCTAACAACATGTTTCAAATGCTCCATCCGAATCCCCGGTGGATTTTTCTACAACCTGGTTAGGCGGCTATTGCTTTTAATGGGTGCGGCGATAGAAATGGCATTTCGTTTAAGCATCCAAAAAACATAGGAGTAGGTAATGGATAATTCAATTTTTTCGCGCCGTAAATTTATTAAAAATATGGGTATCGTCGGAGGCTTTTCGCTGCTCGGATCGTCCGTTAATGCACAGGTCTTGAAGCAGTTTATCTTTCAGAGACGATGCAAGGATGCCGGAGCAATTGCCAGGAAAAACTTCAAGAAACTGACTGCTGCCGAGTTAACGGCTTTCAAGAAGGGCGTGGAGGTTATGAAAGCACGTCCGGCGACCAACCCGACCAGTTGGGCATATCAGGCAGCCATTCACGGAACTGTCGCAACGCCTGTCCAGACGGCATGGAATACTTGTCAGCACAACATGACGTTCTTTATGTCGTGGCACCGGATGTATGTTTGTTTTTTTGAAAGGATTTTACGAAAAGCCTCCGGTATGCCTAGTTTAGGCTTGCCGTATTGGAACTACAGCGACGCCGCTGACGCGACAGCCCGATTTTTGCCAACGGCTTTCAGAAGTCCGGCAAACTCGACGAATCCGTTATTTAATTCCGTGCGCAATGCGGCTCTCAACGCCGGGACGGGACAACTTTCGGCATCCGCCGTCAGCCTCGCTTCGGTGATTCCGGGCCCGACCGGATTTTATCCGTTCAGCAGCAACATTAACGGAACACCGCACGGCGCGGTTCACGTTGGAATCGGCGGCTGGATGGGCTCATTTGCGACTGCCGGTCAAGACCCGATTTTCTGGCTTCATCACTGCAATATCGACCGATTGTGGAACCGCTGGTTAGCTGGCGGCGGCGGGCGCGCCAATCCGCCGACAACCGACACAGCCTGGCACACTACGAGTTTTACCTTTTTTGATGAAAACGGTCATGAAGTGCAAATGACGGGTGCGGATCTTTTGAATCCCAACGTATGCGGGTGCCGGTCTTGTTATGATGAGGAAGCTGTTTTCACTATCTGGAAAGTCGCCACCGGGCCCATTAGTTTTAAAGCTATGCTTATTGGCACTAACAAAAAACAGCTCGTTCTCGATACCCGGCGCATGAGTTTAGATATAGATTTGAACGACAAAGCCAAAGACGGGTTTGCCCGGGCATTAAAAGCCGTGAAACCGGGAGAGGAAGTGCAATTCAAGCTCAATTTTGAAGGCGTGAAAGCAGACAAACCAGTCGAATTCTTTTATGAAGTTTACTTGAACCTGCCCGCAAACACGGCAGAACCGTATTACAAGATGGACAGCTATGCTGGTAACCTCTCATTTTTCGGGGCGGATAAACAACATTCGATGATGAGTCACGGCGAAAAGGAAGAACTGCAATTTAATGTCAACATTACCGACGCATTAAAAAGTCTGAAAAGCCTACAGGAGGCAAAAACGATCTCAATAACACTCGTGCCGACAGGACTGGTTTCGAGAGATGAAAAGCGTTTGCCGATTCGCTCAGATGCCAAAGTTTCAATCGAGCAAATCACACTTACCGTTGAGGAAAGTCAATGATGAAAAAGATGGCGTGCGAAAGTAAAAGTAGTGAGCATTAGCGATACATAATAAAAAAGTGCAGACAAAAATGGTTTTACATCCTGAATGCAAGGGTCGGTGAATGCAAGGGGCTACCATTGAAATGTGGTTTTTACCGGAACATTTTTTACTTCTAGTGGTCGATCGTGATTTAGGGCGGTTGTGAAGCCGGGTGTCTGGATTGGATGGAGATGAAATTCTGAACATCAACAATTGTCTGTAAGACATTTGGAGTAGGAGCTGATTTTTGTTAATGGCAAAATCATTGGTGTCAAAGTCCCTATGTCTCGTTTATCGGAGCTGATTTTTTAACCATCGTGCATTAGGGAAAGCAAAAAATGGAAAGGCATTACGTAGTATGTGCCAAGGTTACTGACGCACTACGAACTTCGCCTAACGTCTCGTTCGAGCGGTCACCGCTCGCTTCGCTCTCTGCTAGTGCCCCTCCGGGGTGCCGCTCAACTCGAAAACGTTAGGCGGCGCACACTCAAATGAAAGTGAACCACCGCCGGATGGTGGTCAATGACCTGATGCAACAGGGTTACATTTACGTGCTAACGGAGCCCACAGGTAAGAACTTCCAAAGTAACTTTCGACCCGAGCTTACGCCTAAGCAAATGCTTGAGCTTGGCGTATTCGGCGGCAAATACATGACCGACTGCGCTGAGGAATATCCGGCCGCTTGGTTCAAGAAAGCCAAACTCTGCGCCGAACGCCAGGATCCCAGGCTAAATTACTTCGGCGTGAACGCCTCGCAGCCGCTTTCCGTCTGGCAGGCAAAAGGCTGGATCTACCACGAGGATCCCAGGGGTTGGTTTCAGTGGTACTGCCGCTACTTCCTTGGGAGACGTTGCGCGGACGATGAGCGGCAGATTGGTCGGTGGCGGGCCGCCCGGCGCCATGTCGCCCAGGTGGAGAAGAACTGCCTACCCCGTGATTTGGATTGTCGGCGCAAGCAGAGACAAGCGCTGCTGCACTGGGCATATGATTCTCGGAAGTTCTAATCCGGGAGCGGCCGACGGTGGTTAACCGATTGCATTTCCAATCTGCGCGTCAGCAACCGCCTAACGTCCGGTTATGAACTGAGACCTTTGACCGCACGATTGACCGCACGATGCGCGTGCTTCAGACCGGTCGATTTCCACTTGGCAGGAGAGCATTCTCACGGAGTTTGCTAAACGGGCAAGTGGCTGTAAAGCAATGGATCCAATTGCGCCATCAATGGTTATGCCACAATGAAATTTAGTGGCAAAAAGCAAGATTGCGTACCGTGCTAGCGATGTGCAGAATGCCTGCAATGAAGTTGTTCTAGAAAAGAGCAGAGATCCAAATTGAAAATAATGACTTTGTTTGAAAAAATTCTGTTTGAAGTCGAAGCAAGCCTTCAGAATTGGCTTTTCTAAATTGTCCTTAGGCAGCATGATCGATCGTGCGCTGGCGGATTGTGTCCGCCGGATTAGGAACAAGATTTCTGAACCAATACTAATACAAGAACACGGAAATGCATCTTTTACTATCACTGTTGACCTTATTATAAATCGCATTAGAAACAGAATTAATTATCCAAGGCCACCGAGTAATGCTGGCGACACGCTCAGTATCATTTTCCATTGTTCGTAGCGCCTCAACCAAGTGATCTTCAAGAGCATCAATGCTATCA
>JBDSEJ010000014.1:0-1656 GCA_039920105.1 Candidatus Nitrotoga sp.
TGGACGGCAGCGGTTATCCCTACGGATTGCGTGGTGACCAAATCAGCACTTTAGCTCGCATCGTCAGTGTTGCCGATGTTTGTGCTTCCATTTTTGCACGCTTCGGCAACAGCGAACGGTTGAGTACTTTAATGCGCTTGAATGTAAAAAAGTACGACCCTGAACTGCTTTCATTGGTACATGAAGGCTTCGGTCGCATTACCAGTTACCCCATTACCTCTGACATTACCGAGCTAACTCGGCTCGAGGCGGTTTCACAATTATTTGAAACATGGAGTGAGTTTCGCGCTTTACTTGGTCTGGTATCTATTTCTAGCGGTAGCCCGCCTGGAGAACTGGAGTTTATATTCGTTCGCATAACAAATTTACGTTCAATGCTTTTTCAATTCGGTTTCGACCCGGGCTGTTTGGAATTACTGGTCGAAATCGCAATGACTGATCTCCAGATTGCCACCGAATTGGCTACCGTGCTAGACGAAATAAAATGGCAATTCATATATCTCGAACGGGAAATTTGCCGCCGCAGAGAGCTCATCCGTGTAGCTCTAAACGATAGTGAAAACCTTTATCTAGATAACTGGATTAAAGGGCTGCTCGCCTACCTCAAAGCAAATTGACATATTCACGCTGATCTTATCGTTAGTTGTGCCTCGACAAGTTATGGCCACCTTTCCAAGGTTAGAGTGACAAGGATGTTACTTTCCGACGGCGTATCGTCCATTCGGGCGAACGCTGGGAGTATGCGTTAATACCCCAACCGGAAACAAAACCAATAAAAGTTAAACCAAAATCAGCTATTGCAGCAAGCAAAAGGTGATTCAAAACATGCCACTCTAATAGGCGAATCATGCCGCTCCAATGCTTTAACCCTCAGCAACATTGGCACTGCAGTTAATTGCAGAAGTAGTAAAACGGTGAGAGGCGAAAATTTTTTGATCAATGGACGCACAATGAATTTTCATTGCTAAACATTAGATCGTAGAAGTTAGAGCTATTGATCCAGAATATATTATCCATAAAGCTGCACAGGGGACTTTTGGTTCCCCGAATTAACGGCGCACGCGTTCAGGGTATTGCTTAAACATGGTCGCGTGGCACCAACTATTTTTCACTACAGTGTCAAATGTAGCTGCAGCTCACACGGCATGAACCCAAAATAGCCAATATTAATGCATCAAACCCGCTCTATAAACTCTTCGAATTCTTCCAGAGGCAACGGGCGGCTAAACAGATAACCCTGGTAGGCATGGCAACCGTGCAAATTGAGAAAGGCTAGCTGCGATTCGACTTCTACGCCCTCAGCAATGATGTCTAAGCCGAATGTTCGTCCCATGAGGATGATGGTCTGCACAAGGGCTGCATTGCTTGGGTTGTCGCCCAAATCGCGGATAAAGGATTGATCAATCTTCAATTGATCCAGCGGTAGCTGTTTGAGGTAAGCGATAGAGGAATAAGCCGTACCGAAATCATCCATTGAAAAACGTATACCGAGCGCCTTGAGAGCATTCATCTTGGCAACGGTATCACTAACACTGTCGACTAGCAGGCTCTCGGTCAGTTCGATTTTCAGAAGTGCCGGATTGATACCGGTTGCAGAGATGACCTGCCGCACCTGCTCGACGAAATCGGGCTGGCGCAACTCGAGCGCACTGGCAT
>JBDSEJ010000015.1:0-1552 GCA_039920105.1 Candidatus Nitrotoga sp.
GTGATGAATGCGCTCGACAGCGTGCAGATCACAACTGCGGCACCGGCACCGGCACGATGGGGCCGATCATCAGCGTGAGATGTATCCCCTTAGCCAGCATCAGTCACTACTGAACGCCTTCTGGCAAAGTGATGCGCAGGCGCTTACCCGCAGCCTCTGTCAATTCGTCCGGGCGTATGGCGCCATTGGCATCGCAGATGCGCCAGTACTGCGATGGATCGCCAATATAGCGCGCGGCAAGATTGTCCAGCCGGTCGCCTGCAGTGACCATGTGTTCCTGCAACAACGAAAAATTCTCGGGTGGCGGCACGAAACGGCGCTTCAGATATGCGACGACCGTGCCGTCAGCCTGAGCGGACTGCACCGCCGCGATGCCGTGGTAGCGGCTTTCTGGCGGAAACAGGGGGGTGACAAGCGAATTCGCCTGCATGAAAGCCTGGATCGGATCTATCATCAAATACCTCCTATTCCCAGCGTGGAGAAAGCGCCAGACTGGACTTTAGTCGCAAGCCGTTCCTTGTTTTGCAAATAGCTCATGAACAAACTGCCGCCTTTGTGAGCGAAGCCGAGATCGTCCACGTTAAGCACCCTAAGACCAATACTTACCTTGGCTACTATCGGATTCAAGGACGGGTCGAAGGCTTCTTCGGTAACACTGAAGTCCGTAATTCGTACCGGCACAATGCGATTTTTTCCCCACACAAAAAGAGCCAGTGGCGCCTCCATCGGCGCGATCTCCAGCATGCCGGACTGTGACATTGCATTGAGGTCGAACAACTGGCCGCTGGTCGGGTTAACCAGCGATTCCAGCACGGACACTTGCGGCTGGATGCCGTTTTCCACCACGGAACGATGCTGATCTGGAAATTCCAGTTGATCTGCCGCGTCGATATCCGCCTCAAGCTTAAATGTCTCAACCGCCGGGCCTTTGAAGCGCATGGCCTCGGAGCGGTTACCACCCTCGCCGCCGGCACCCTGCACTTGCAGGGTGCGTGTCAGTTTTTCAGGGTTGTACTGCAGCGAAATAATGCGCAGCACCTTGCCCGATTCGGCATCGATTAGGACGATGCCTCCTTTGAGAACTTTTGGGGAGTTTGAATAGCCGCTCATTGCATCAGGCACCTGTTGGTCAATTCAGTAGATGGTTGTAGTTCGGTAGCTTGTCCATAAAGCTGACCATGCAAGAAAGCGCATATATCGAATATTCTATATAAGGCTGCTCCGCTTGCCTGCGCCATGGCCAACATAAATGCACTCTGATTCCAATTACATTTCTTTATCATAAATCGAGTCCGAATAATTATTCAGAGAAATTAAGGCGTTCCCTTGGTTTTGCCAGATGGTCCTTGAAATATTTCTTGCGAAGGATGCTTCTCCTGTCCCGGCCCATCGCCTACCTCTGGAAATGATTTTTCGCTGAAAGTTCCCAGAAATCCCTTACAGTCATTGTCCTGCGGCTTTAAAGAATTACTGGTTACGCCATCGTGCCAATGCAATGTATCTCGTAATCGCGTCTTTTCTATCTCCATACCGTATGTGTTCAGCATATCCA
>JBDSEJ010000016.1:0-8570 GCA_039920105.1 Candidatus Nitrotoga sp.
TGCCTTCACGGCATGGTGTGCATTGGCCACATGACTCTTCAAAATAAAAATAGGACAGGCGCTCCAGTGCCCGCACCATGCAGGTAGTGTCGTCCATGATGATAATCGCACCTGTGCCTAGCATAGAGCCCGCCTTGGCGACCGAATCATAGTCCATGTCGAGATCCATCATAATCTCGCCAGGTAAAACTGGCATGGAAGATCCACCGGGTATACATGCCTTTAACTTACGGTCGCCGCGCATTCCACCAGCCATTTCCAGCAATGTTTTGAACGGTGTTCCGAGCGGAACCTCAAAATTTCCTGGCCTGTTAACGTGACCGGAAATGGAAAACAATTTAATTCCGCCATTGTTCGGCCTGCCCAACTCAAGGAATTTTTGTCCGCCATTATTAATAATGTAAGGAATGCTGGCGAAGGTCTCGGTGTTGTTTATGGTAGTTGGCTTGCCATATAAACCAAAACTTGCCGGAAACGGTGGCTTGAAACGTGGCTGACCTTTTTTCCCTTCGAGTGATTCTAGTAATGCAGTTTCTTCGCCACAAATGTAGGCACCATAGCCCAGATGATTATGCAGCTCGAAGCTGAAATCGCTGCCGAGTATATTATTACCCATATAGCCCATCGCACGCGCTTCTTCACCAGCGGCCTCCATGCGCTCATAAGCCTCGAAAATTTCGCCGTGTACATAGTTGTAGCCTACCTTGACTCCCATGGCATAGGCGGCGATAGCCATGCCTTCTATGAGAATGTGTGGGTTGTAGCGCAGAATATCTCTGTCCTTGAAGGTGCCCGGCTCGCCTTCATCAGAATTGCACACCAGATATTTATCGCCCTCATAGTTGCGCGGCATAAAGCTCCATTTCAGGCCAGTAGGAAAGCCAGCACCACCGCGACCGCGCAGGCCGGAACTCTTGACTTCGGCAATAATAGATTCGGGCGTAATCTTTTCCGCCAGTATTTTGCGCAAGGCTTGGTAGCCACCCACTTTGAGATAATTTTCCAGTGTCCATGGCTGGTCGAAATGCATGGTATTAAGAAGAATAGGAGTGCTCATTCCTTATCCATTTCCATCAGAATTTGATCGATCTTTTCCTTGGTTAGATGACCGCATGTCTTTTTGTTGTTGATCATAAGTAACGGTGCCTCATCACATACGTTCTGGCACTCGCCTTCGCGCAGACCGAACTTACCATCAGCTGTCACTTCTCCAACTCCGATACTGAGCTTGTTCTTAATATATTCCAATGTTTCCATGGCTCCAACCAACTGGCAGGATAGATTGGTACATACAGTGAGTGTGTGCCGTCCCATGGGTTTGAGGTTATACATATTATAGAAAGTCGCCACCTCATATACACTCATCTGAGGCATGTCGAGATAGACCGCAACATCGGCCATGTCTTCGGTGTCTATCCAACCTTTTTCATCTTGCACGAAACGCAAAGCAGACATAACTGCAGACTGCTTTCGATCGGGCGGATATTTTTTTAACTCACGGTCTGTGTTTGCTCGAACTTGTTCGGATAACATCAAAGAACCTCTAGAAATGCCGTTGTTATAATAAAAGCGAGAATCCGGCTTTTTGATAGGGCGTTCACGGAAATGACGAATTTAAAATAATTTGATGTTTCCATTAGCGGTCAACCTCACCAAAAACTATATCCTGGGTACCAATGATAGCCACTACGTCAGCAATCATATGACCACGTGCCATCTCGTCTAGCGCAGCGATATGGGCAAAGCCTGGGGCACGTATTTTTAGGCGATAAGGCTTATTAGCCCCATCGGAAATTATGTATATACCGAACTCACCTTTAGGATGTTCTACTGCCGCATAAGCCTCACCAGATGGAACATGCATACCCTCGGTAAATAGCTTGAAATGGTGGATCAATTCTTCCATATTTTGCTTCATCGATTCGCGTTTTGGAGGCGCAACCTTGAAATTGTTTACTATCACGGGACCGGTGTTCTGACGCAACCAGCTGATACATTGTTTGATGATGCGGTTTGACTGACGCATCTCTTCCACACGTACCAGATAACGGTCATAGCAATCACCTTCTACGCCTACAGGAATATCGAAATCGATGCGGTCATATACTTCATAAGGTTGCTTCTTGCGCAAGTCCCAAACAATACCGGAACCCCGTAGCATGGGCCCGCTGAAGCCAAGTGCCAGTGCGCGTTCCGGAGTGACTACACCGATGCCGACGGTACGCTGTTTCCAGATTCGGTTGTCGGTCAGCAAAGTTTCATATTCATCGACACAGATGGGAAAACGATTTGTAAAGTCTTCCATAAAATCAAGCAAGGAACCTTCACGGTTCTCGTTCATCTTCTTTACAGCCTTGGCATTGTGTATTTTGGATGCCTGATATAGTGGCATAGAATCAGGTAAGTCTCGATACACTCCGCCAGGGCGGTAATATGCTGCATGTAACCGAGCGCCAGAAACAGCTTCGTATACGTCCATCAGGTCTTCACGTTCACGGAAAGCATATAAAAACACGGTCATTGCGCCAATGTCCAGTGCATGGGCTCCAAGCCAAAGCAAATGATTCATTACTCGGGTAATTTCGTCAAACATTACACGAATATACTGTGCCCTCAGTGGCACTTCGAGACCAAGCAGTTTTTCGACGGCCATGACGTAGGCATGCTCGTTGCACATCATCGAGACGTAGTCGAGGCGATCCATAAAGGGCAACGCCTGCAAATAAGTCCTGTGCTCGACCAGCTTTTCGGTGGCGCGGTGCAACAGGCCGATATGCGGATCAGCGCGCTCAATTACTTCACCGTCCAGTTCCAGAACCAAGCGCAACACACCATGTGCGGATGGGTGCTGTGGCCCAAAGTTCATGGTGTAATTTTTTATTTCAGCCATGAGAAAAGCCTTCACCCCTACTGCCAAAACAAACAGAGGAAAGTAAAATCTCCGATAAAGCTACTATTTTGGTGCCCTTGTCACTTCCACTCAAGGTTCTGGCTTTCATTTCAAACCCCCGTAATGTTCTTCACGAATGATGCGGGGAACGAGCTCACGCGGTTCAATCGACACCGGTTGATATATTACGCGCTGCTGATCAGGATCGTAACGCATCTCGACATGACCTGATAATGGAAAATCCTTGCGGAAGGGATTGCCAACAAAACCGTAATCGGTAAGCAGACGGCGTAAATCAGGATGACCAGTAAAAACAATGCCGTATAAATCAAAAGCCTCGCGCTCGTACCAGTTGGCACACGGCCAAATGTTAACCACGGAACTTAGTATTGGCAGGTCATCGTTGTCAGCAAATACGCGCACGCGCAAGCGGATATTATAGGTCAATGATAATAGATGGTAGACCGCGGCAAAACGAGAAGGATAAGCATCAGGAGTAATGTCGGATTTGACATATGCGCCGCCATCACAAATTTCACTCCCATAAGTAAAGTAATCCACTCCGCACAGATCCATCATCTGTTCGAAACGCAAATCAGGATCGTCACGCAAGCGTGTCAGTACTTCCAACATATCATCAGCACTAACGACTAGAGTTAGCTCGCATAAAGAATTTTCCAGACTCGCTATTTTGTTAGCGAATATCGCGTTCAAGTTAGTAGTCAATAGATTTAAATTAGCAGCCATGTTTTACACCGGTGTCGAGTGCTTTAAGTTAACGATGGTATTTTCTGAGTTTGCGAAAGCTAACAAGTCACTAAGTTCTAACCATGACATGTTTGCGCAATCCAGATCACATACTGACTCCCCTTTGAAGGGAGAATCCATAGCATCGTGGTTTCTATCATTAAAATTGCACATAAACCTAGCGTGCAATTGTGTTAGTTCGTTTGATTTTGTTTTGTAATTGAATAATGCCATACAGCAGGGCCTCCGCAGTCGGAGGACAACCCGGTACATAAACATCTACTGGCACTATGCGGTCACAACCTCGTACTACAGAATAGGAATAATGGTAGTAGCCGCCACCATTAGCGCACGATCCCATCGAGATCACCCAGCGTGACTCAGCCATCTGGTCATACACTTTGCGTAATGCTGGCGCCATCTTGTTACACAGTGTGCCAGCTACCACCATCACGTCAGATTGTCGCGGGCTGGGGCGAAAAGTTATACCAAAACGATCAAGATCATATCGCGAAGCGCCTGCCTGCATCATTTCTACCGCGCAGCATGCCAAGCCAAATGTCATGGGCCATAGAGAGCCTGTACGAGCATAATTGATCAAAACATCCAATGATGTGGTTATGATGCCTTTTTCCAGAGCTCCTTCTATTCCCATTCCAAAGCTCCTCTTTTCCACTCGTAAATAAATCCGACCACGAGTATAGCCAAGAAAATTAGCATAGAAACGTATCCGAACAAGCCGATTTCCTTCAAAACCACTGCCCAAGGAAATAGAAACGCGATTTCTAAATCGAATAAAATAAATAAGATGGCAACAAGATAATAACGCACGTCGAATTTCATTCGCGCGTCTTCAAAAGCTCCAAAGCCGCACTCATAAGGGGAGAGCTTTGCATTGTCTGGGCGATTAGGAGCAACCAGCCGGCCTAACAGCAGCGGTGCCATGCCCATCGCAAGCCCAACTATTATGAATAATAAGATCGGAAAATAGTTTTCCAACATTAGAGCCTCCCCCATTCATTTGGTGCAATACAAATTTGATGCACAGAATGTATTTCTAGTTTTATTAACCAGAGCTCGGAAAACTTTGGCATAAGTATTTGGTGCCGATGAGCAGACTCGAACTGCTACAGCTTTCGCCACTAGCCCCTCAAGCTAGCGTGTCTACCAATTTCACCACATCGGCTTTGTTTTATTATTTTGGTATTTCTTGCGACTTCGAACCGGCTGCATCGCTAGGTACTATAACGGGTGTTTCTGGTGGCTGCGCTGACTTTGATACCTCATGCTTATCCATTACACCATGCGGTTGCGATGGATTAGCGTAAATATAAGTAAGTGACATGCTAGTAATAAAAAATATTCCCGTAGCCACCGCCGTACTACGACTTAAAAAATTGGCTGAACCGCTTGAACCAAACACACTCCCAGCTGAGCCTGTCCCAAATGCAGCACCCATATCTGCCCCTTTGCCGTGCTGCATCAGTACCAGTCCAACTAGCACAATTGCAGTTAATACATGTAATACCCAAACAAAAATTTCCACTTACTACTCCAAAATATCGAATTTATTTTTGTCCTGCGCTGCAAATAGCTAAGAAATCCTCAGCAACCAGCGATGCGCCACCGATCAACCCACCATCAATGTCCGGCATGGCGAACAATTCGGCTGCGTTGGAGGCGTTAACACTACCGCCGTAGAGTATACATAAAGCATGAGCAAATTCCTCATCATTGCCGGCGATACGTTTGCGAATAAAAGCATGTACCTCTTGTGCTTGTTTTGGCGAAGCAGTCTTGCCAGTACCTATAGCCCATATTGGTTCATAGGCGATAATAGCAGTACGGAATGACTGCACGCCTCGTAATTTGATAATTTCAGCTAGCTGTTCCGCTACCACAACTTCTGTAGTACCGGCTTCACGCTGCTCTAAAGTTTCGCCTACGCAGATAATGGGCCACATCTCTGCATTTTGCACCGCAGCGAATTTTTCTGCTACGAGTTGACTACTTTCACCGTACAAGCTTCGCCGTTCGGAATGTCCAACGATCACATAATTACAGCCAAAATCTTGCAGCATGGAAACCGCCACCTCGCCAGTGTAGGCTCCTTTATTTGCTGGATGCACATTCTGCGCCCCCCATTTTATGGTGGTACCTTGCAGTAGTGATTGCGTTTGTGCAAGATAGGGGAATGGCACACACAATGCGCAATCTATTCCCGAAATTTGCGCTACGCCATTCGTAACCTCTTTCAACAAAGCCTCATTCTTGGTCAGCGTCCCATTCATCTTCCAATTGCCGACTATGAATTTGCGTTGCATTTTAACTAAGCCTCTCAAAACAGCGAAGGCAGCTATGCTACCCGTGAAAATACAAACGGTCAATCTCCCCCTGCTCTTACGTTACAGCATGAGTAAAGATAACATTTGATTCTTTGGATTTTGTACATCTTGGCACTCACAGGAGGTCACATCGAGAAGTCTATTTTCATGAAGCTTTTTAATAAAATCCAACTGTTTAACTCAGGTTCTGCCCGATACCGATGAAATCCCGTAGCGCGAACAAGAAAGCCTATTTGGCGACGGGAGCAGATAGTAGACCTTCTGGGCGATTCTATCGTGGCATTTGAAGAGCATTTCAATTTCGCCGCGCTAACAAAGGGGGTGGATCGGATAGGGCTCAGGCCTGAGATCATTCAAGTTGGTAGGAGAACACTTTTGGGCGAGAGGGTATTTTGTGCCAACGGTAGGCCGAGATGAGGAGTCGATCCGGCAGTACATTCGACACCAAGAGGAAGAGGGCAAGTGCCTAGAGCAGAAGCATGATTGGCATTGACCAGTCACCGAAAAGTGGCCAAAAAATCAGGGCTGCGTAATCGACCCTTTAAGCCGCTTTGAGCGGCTCACAAATCAAAGGCCCCGGCATTGCCGGGATACATACTCATCAGGCTATATAGCCAAATTGACTTAAGAAATCGTGAGGTATGTTTGCATTCTTTCGGCCAGCAATTGCATAGTAGTATAGCGGTTCACCTTCTATTGAAAGGCGATGCCGGTAACGTGCCATATGATAAAGAACTAGATATTCAGAAAAAATTAATTCCCGCATTATTTTTGAAAATCCGGATGTATCTGTATTATGAAGAAACGACTCTTTGATGTTGAAGGCCACCCAACCTTTTCCTTCAATAATGTTGAAAGCCTTGATAAATGCTTCTGGTGGAATGTCACCAAAACCGAGAGCAGCAACAGTTACCAAACAATTTTAATGACCACGATGCAATTTCGTTCCGTTTTTCGTCATTCAAATTACAGAAATCTTCTACATAATAAGCATCATAGACACTAGGTCGATCTCTTTCAGATGCGGCAAAAGCTTCAGGAATAATATCAACACCGACAATTCGTGAAACACCATATTTTTTTAATTCCTCAGCCATGATTCCATTGCCGGCACCGAGATCCAACACGCGAAGTTCAGTGAAATTTTCTTGTGTCTGTGCGATTGAAGAGCTGAGGACTTCTGCAACTTTTACGGGGGAATGGCATTTTAATCTGTCGTAATACAGCTGCTCGTATAATCCCGGAAACTTATACATATCTCCGTAGTCGTGAAATCGTATTTTTGTTTTTTTCTCGTTCTCCAACAAATAAAAAAACGTTTAATCCTGTCGTAAATTATGGGCTTTGATAGCAGGAAACTGAATTTTATGTCTGTTTTTAAGCATGGATTCCCTTAAATTGATAGTTGGAAATATCGCGCCGTCGTTGATGGATAGGTTCCCTTCATATCTGCCCACTGGAGTCGGCACGAACAGCTTGCTAAGGCGATGAATTTGAATTCGTAGCCGTCACAAGGCCAGAATTTATAAGGTTTTTTTTGATGTTGTTACACGGCGACTTACATTAGGATTATAACATAAGCTCCCAAACCTAACTAGAAACACAAAAGTTGAGGTTCTCGATAGCTATTGTATTTCGGGTTCAGGTGCGTTGATGGTACCAACTAATAAAATCTGTTTCAGACAGCGCGCGGCTGTATAGATAGCCCTGTACAAGATCGCAGCCTAGATCAAGTAACAGGTCGGCTGTTTCCTGATCTTCTACCCCCTCAGCCACTGTGGTCAGATTGAAATTTTTGGCCAGTTCAATAATGGTATGGACCAGATGTTTGTCTTCGCGTGATTTAAGTATGTTTTTAATAAAAAGTATATCGATCTTCAGTTCCTGCACTGGAAAGCGCTTAAGGTATGCTAGCGATGAATAGCCGGTGCCGAAGTCATCAATTGACAGTCGAATGCCAAGCTCCCTCAGTCTTGATAACATTACGAGGGAGGATTCAAAATCATTAATTATCAAACTCTCTGTGATCTCAAGGGTGAGGCTTGATGCGGGTATATCCCAAATATCGAGTGCTTGCTGGATCAATTGCGGAAGCTCCTTGTCTTCAAGCAATTTGGGCGGAAGATTGACGCTTATGCCTACATCAATACCCACCTTCAAGAAAGCGGCCGTATGGCGCAGTGCAGTGTTAAGTATCCATAGCGTCAAAGTATCAATCAGGCCAGCGTTCTCTGCAATGCTGATCAATGTGGCCGGATTGATTACACGTTGCCCTGGCGCTGTCCAACGTATTAGAGCCTCAATGGAAATACAGCGTCCGGTCTGGATGTTAATCTGCGGCTGGTAGTGAACATGCAACTCGTTTGCTTTGATGGCTTTGCCAAGTTCAATGTCAAGACCGCTATAAGTTTCTGTCTTAATGCGATCTTCGGGCTGATAGACGTGGTATCCCTGTACATTGGTTGCGGCGATGTCTGATGCGATGTCGGCATACATCAATAATTGACCTGCATCACGGCCCAGTTCTGGAAAATTGGCAATGCCGATATGTGGGCGCAGCATTACTGGGTAATCATCGGCAATGAACG
>JBDSEJ010000017.1:0-2860 GCA_039920105.1 Candidatus Nitrotoga sp.
CATCCACACCCCCCTTTGAAGAAGGAAGGCAGGGGAAAACTGCTGATTCCCCCCTTTGCAAAAGGGGGGCTAGGGGGGATTTAAAACCCAAAGCCCCGAAACCCCTGCCGTCACTCACCGCAGCCGAAATCTCGGAATTGCCTGAATATCGAAGTTTTTCATGATGATTATCCTTTCATCGCAAGTGAGCCAAGAAAATCTCGGCTTTTCGATGTGATTAGACTTTCAGGCATCTCGATGTGTGACTGGACAACGTCCAATCGGGATAGGAAGAAGCCTCACGGCCCCTCCCCTCCCCACCACACCATTGTGCGAACGGATCAAGTACACGACGGTTCAATGAATAAAACCCCTACCGTGCGGCAAGAGCAGGTAGCCCAATACTGCTGAAGTACCGCACCGGCAGAGCCGGTGAGAGCGCCGGGTCATCGATAGCCGCCAAGGCCCATGCGCAGAATTGCTGATATTACATACTTCACGCACGCTCACACCACATTTGCACAGTTCCCGGTAGCCGGCTCGCCCCGGGTTACTTCCAAATATCACAGCGTAATTTGAGTTGTATCCATTTATCTATATCACGCAGAGACTCTACACTTAGGCAATGCCGAAATACGCTTTCCAGCCAATCAGGGGTTCTCTCAATTCTGCAACAATGTCTCTCAAATGACGGCCTCGCGTGCGACGGGTAAATTCGCGCACTCGGCCTTTCCGCTTGTCGAGGCTTTATCCGCCACCTTAGGGGCCTAGGGTCAGACCTTGGGGTTTTACATCGCCCAATCACCTACATGCTTAAGAAAGGCAGACCAATGAAAATGTAAAATCTGTCCCTGCCTTCTCCCAGTTGAACCAGGACAAGGTAAATCCAAATATGCCGACGATGTTCTCGAACTTAATCTGCCATAAAACTTTTAGATCACCATAAAACAACTCACCTGTACTGAGTAACAAAAATGGTAAAAATAAGCATTTTGCTTATAGACTTACATCGATTATCATACAGATATATGACATGAAAAATGTTGTACCTCATCCTTAATTCAATCTTTTACTAAAGAAAGAAAAAAATGAAAACAAATATATTACGTCTCTCAACTGTGTTGGCGTCAGTTATGGCACTAAGTGCCTGTACTACGTTTCCTACGTTTCCGACTGGCCCGGGTATGCTGGTGTTGCCGGGCACAGGGAAAAATATTGATCAATTCCGTTTAGATGAAGCAGATTGCAGGCAATATGCCACCGTTCAAATCGGAGGCAAAACGGCAAATGAAACAGCGGCCAATAATGAAGATTCAGTGATCAACCTTCAGATGCGTTATGACTTTGCCTATCAACAATGTATGTATGCGAAAGGCCACCGTATACCGGTAATGGGACGCATGGATTATTCCCAAAAGCCTGACAGAAATTTGAAAGATGTATCTTCTACGACACCGGGCAGTTCATCTTCATCTAATGATGATTTTACGCCGCCGCCACCACCAAGCGGCACGCCGCCTCCCCCACCTTCAGATGATTAACCTTTAACATTTTTTGAATGATCTTTTGACGGATTTAGGATTTTCTACAACCCCAACTTAAAGCCAAGGGGCGGGCGCAATAGTGACCGCCCCGCTTTATCGCCCTGTTAAGCTTTACATGGAATGGAAGCCAATCATATTGCCCTCGGTGTCATGAACAAGGGTTATGAAGCCGTGTTCACCGATGGAACATTTTTCCTTAGCAATGCGGCCTCCATTCTCGGCAGCGCGGGCTGCTTCCACCGCGCAGTTGTCGCAGCCAAAATACACCAGTGTGCCGCCTCCGCCGGAGGAGCAACCATCCATTTTGATCAACATACCGCAAGCGCCGTAAGTGTTGGAGCTGGTTTCCTTATCTGAGGGGAAGCTCCACATTTCCATATTTTCAAACTCGGCTGAAGGCGCGGGCATTTTTTCCAGTTTGATTGCGAGTACGGCCTCGTAGAAAGCTTTGGCACGCTCCATGTCTTGTACGTAAATTTCAAACCAGACTACTGGATTACCTTTCATGGTATTTCTCCTTGTAAGAGTCAGTTGTTAAGAGCCTAACTAATCGTGTTTATGTGCCGCCCTCCCCAAGCTGGTTAAACCCGCTACCTTATTGACGGCAGCTAAACCTTATTGGACTGAACCAAGAACGGAACCTATGGAGATTGTAAAGTTTTGAATTGTGGCGTCAACTCAGTCCTGAAAGGGCGGCAAAAAAACAAAGGATTAGTCCACTAAATTATTCATTATCGCCACCATGCACTGTAAGCATTATTACTCTTGAAATTAATTGACAAAATCAAGCTGACTGGCCCTTGATTTCGCCCCAAGATGCCGGATTCTGGGCGAAGCTCAGGTTCCGGTGACTTGGAAAACGTCCGAGTCGTGAGTTGATTTAGTCCACTACGCAGTGACCAACTAAAGGCAGCTTGCGAAAGAGCGATCATTTCGTACGTCGGGTGCCGACATCGCCATACGCGCCCGCGATGACGACAATGTATCCGTCGGGATCACGAAGCCAGACTTCACGGTGATTCGCGTTTGAATTGACTTGCGGTCCTTCCACGATCTCGGCGCCAGATTCCCGGATGCGCGCCAATACCTCATCGAATTCGTCGTGCTGAAACCAGAGTGCCACGCCGTTGCCCGGGGGCTTCACCTCCATTGTTCCGAGTTGGGTATGATTGTGAACGTCCCAACGATGGAGCTGCATTACCATCTTTCCACCAAAATGGAGCTGCTCATAGTCTCGACCGCCGTGAGCACTTTTCATACCTAACGTAGTCTGATACCACCGGCTGCTAGTGTAGTGCGTCAAACAGATTGCATCTTATTAAGCTTAGCCTGAGCGC
>JBDSEJ010000018.1:0-3752 GCA_039920105.1 Candidatus Nitrotoga sp.
ATCCAGCGCAGCCAATTCAACCGCTACACTTTTACGCTGATTGGGCGTCAGTTGCCGCAACGCGGCTGTGATTCGTTTCAACTCCAGTCTTCTCATTTCTGCCTCCTGCATGAATCGGCGCACATGCCACCACGACACACAGTATGCACGTCAGAGTGGCTCACCAGATGAGCTACCAACATGATTTACGAACACAGCCATTATTTAACTTCTTTAGAATGCCACTGGCATGCAGCAAAGTCTGTAGAAACAAACGAGGAGATACTTAAAGGTGCCTTTCAGCCTTTGTATTGCCTGCAAAGCAATTGCATCGACAATTCACCTTTTTAAATAAGTCTATTGCCCCGCCACCATCATATTTTCAACCAGGATGGAACCACACTGCCGTGACCCTTGCACTAGCATGTCGTTACCCACAGCTGCAATATGAGTGTACATTTCCTTCAAGTTGCCAGCGATAGTGATTTCCTCTACCGGATATTGAATTTCTCCGTTCTCCACCCAGAAGCCCGCCGCGCCACGCGAGTAATCTCCGGTAATCTGATTTACGCCCTGCCCGAGCAGTTCGGTGACCAACAGTCCACGTCCCATTTTTTTTAGCATGCCGTCAAAATTCAATTCACCTGGACGCAAAATCAGATTGTGATTGCCGCCCGCATTGCCAGTGGTTTTCATGCCTAGTTTGCGCGCGGAATAGGAACCAAGAAAATAGCCTTGCAGTACGCCATCCTGAACAATGATACGGCGCTGCGTTTTCACGCCCTCGCCATCGAATGCACTGCTAGCCAAGCCGCGGGAAATATCGGGGATGTCATCAATGCAGATGTTGGATGAGAACACTTGCTTATCCAGACAGTTGAGCAGGAAGGAGGATTTTCGGTACAGGCTGCCGCCACTCACTGCACCGACAAAATGGCCGAGCAAGCTGGCGGCTATCGGCGCCTCGAACAGCACGGGTACTTGCATAGTATCAAGCTTTCGGGCATTGAGCCGTCGCACGGCGCGCTGTGCAGCGATTTGACCGATTTTATCCGCCGCCAGCAAGTCGCTCGCGGCACGCGCTTCGCTATACCAATAATCCCGTTGCATGGAATCGTCCTTGCCAGCAATGACAGCGCAGCTGATACCATGGCGCGAGGTAGGATAACCATTGATAAAACCCAAGCTGTTGGCATACACAAATTGGGATTCATGCACATTTACAGAAGCGCCTTCTGAATTATCGATCCGCTTATCTGTATTAAATGCAGCTTGTTCACAAGTCTTGGCCAGCTCAATTGCACCTTCCACGTTCAGCAACCAGGGATGGTACAAATCAAAATCGGAAAACTCTGTAGCCAACATATCCTGTTCAGGCAAGCCGGCACAGTCGTCACTGGCGGTGTGGCGAGCTATGGAGAGGGCTGCGTCCACCGTGTCGCGAACTGCCTGCGGCGAAAAATCAGAAGTATTGGCATTGCCGCGCTTCTGATTGATGTAAACGGTAATACCAAGACCTTTGTCACGATTGTATTCTATGGTTTCAACCTCGCCATTACGCACAGTTACGGCCTGCCCGAAACCATCCGAAACTTCCGCCACAGAGGCGGTTGCCCCTTGTTTTTTGGCATATTCAAGCATATCCCGCGCAATCTGGTGCAGGGTATCAGCGGGATGGGAAAATCGATTTTCGGGGGGTGTAATATCATTCATAAAGTAAACGCTTTCATAGGAAAGCGTTATCATAACAACATCTATTTATAATTTGGCACCTATGCAACGTTACGATGACAAGACCGAAGATTTAAATTTGCCACTCAGCAAAACCAAGATCAAGCAGCAGATGCATGATTTGCAGGATATAGGTGAGCAATTGGTTGGACTTAGTACCGACCAGCTAAAACAGTTGGATTTGCCGGAAAGCTTGTTTGACGCCGTCCGCGAGATGAAGCGCATTAATAAATTTGGCGCGCAACGACGGCAAATGCAATATATTGGCAGATTGATGCGCGACGTGGAAACCGCGACCATCGTGGCTAAGCTGGAAGCGTGGAGCGGAAAATCGCACCAGCATATCGCTTGGCTGCATCAACTGGAACGGTGGAGAGATCGTCTTCTGGAAAGCGATGCAGCGCTGACCGAGTTGCTCGCTGAGCATCCGGAAGCCGATGCACAAAGGCTGCGGACGCTGGTTCGGAATGCACTCAAAGAAAAAGGATTGGCAAAACCGCCGAAGAACTATCGTGAAATTTTTCAGGTACTGCGTGAAATTCTGCCAGAGCAGTTTTCCCAAACACCCGAATAAATTTATCCACCATTTCAAATGCGTAATATCAAACCATGAACAGCGTGCTATCACATATCACTCTCGAAACCGGGAAGTCCCCTCAACACAGCATCATCTGGCTCCATGGCTTAGGCGCTGACGGCGAAGATTTTGTTTCCATTGCGGAAGAAATGAACCTGCCGGTAGCGGTACGCTATCTGTTTCCGCATGCACCTAAACAACCAGTCACCATCAACGGCGGTTTAGTCATGCGCGCATGGTACGACATCATGGCTTCTGACATTGTCACCAAGCAAGATGCCAGGGGTATTTGCGCATCACATGCGGCTATTGAAGCGCTTATTGCACAGGAAAAACAGCGTGGAATTATCTCAGATAATATTTTTCTCGCGGGCTTCTCACAAGGCGGAGCCATTGCACTGCATACCGGTTTGCGTCATGCGTCGCGCCTGGGCGGTATTATTGCTTTGTCCACCTATCTCCTTCAGGCCGAAACATTGACGAGTGAAGCCAGTGCAGCTGCACTAAATACCCCCATCTTCATGGCCCACGGGCATAGCGACCCGATAGTTCATTATGCGCGAGGAAAAGATTCTGCAGACGAATTAAATAAACGGGGCTATCAGGTAGCGTGGCATGAATATAGCATGCCGCATTCGGTATGCCCTGAAGAAGTGCGTGATGTCCAGATTTGGCTAACACACAAACTAAATACAGAACCTCCTAAGCCTTGATTTGCGAGCATCTGCCAAGCAGGTGCGCCTGCTTAAACTACATTCACTCTGGCTGGCTTGTTGCAAAAGATGATCACGTTGTTGAATATTGGCACGCCCTTTCCGCCTGTAGAGCAGGCACTACTTGAGCCGAATGGCTTGCTGGCTGCGGGGGGCACTCTGTCTGCACACCGTCTGCTGGATGCTTATCGGCAAGGTATCTTCCCGTGGTTCAATACAGGGGACCCCATTCTCTGGTGGAGTCCAAATCCACGCATGGTGCTAATTCCTGATGAGTTCAAAATTTCCCGGTCGCTACACAAAACCTTACGCAATAAGCGCTATGAAGTTCGTACTGATAGCGCTTTCGAACATGTCATGCGTGCTTGCGCTGCTCCGCGTGGCGAACAGGCGGGAACATGGATACATGAAGACATGATTGGAGCTTATACAGAGCTACATCAGATGGGAGTAGCTCACTCGGTGGAGGTATGGATGAATGGCAATCTGGTGGGTGGGCTGTATGGCATCAGTATTGGGCAGATGTTCTATGGCGAGTCAATGTTCAGCCACGCCACGGACGCATCCAAGATTGCGCTCGCCCATCTCACTGCACAATTGAAACGCTGGGGTTACGGCATGATTGACTGTCAGATGAGCACACCGCATCTAGCCTCACTCGGCGCACGCGAAATCCCGCGTGCGGAATTTATGCATCGCTTAAAAGACTTGATACACTGTCCAGACACTTCGCTCAAATGGCAGTTCGACCA
>JBDSEJ010000019.1:0-9212 GCA_039920105.1 Candidatus Nitrotoga sp.
GTTGGCAAGTTCGGGCTGCAGCCCGAAGACTACGAAGAAGTACAAAATTTATCCAGCGGCAAACAAAAACTGAATGCAACCTTCAACTGGACAGAAAATAGAATGCATTTTTCTCACGGCGGTGAAATTGAGCTACCCCCCAACGCTCAAGACATCCTGAGCTTTTTTTATCAACTCTCGCGACTTCCTTTGAACGATAAAAAAATATTGATTTCAATTGCCACTGGCAAAAATCTTGAAAAATATGAGCTTGAGATCGGTGCAGAAGAGGAAGTCACCACCCCAATGGGCAAGTTGCGCGCCTTGCCATTGCGCAGGCTGCATAGCCAGGGTGGAGACGGGATGGAAGTCTGGCTAGGGCTGGAATATCGCCTGCTGCCAATCAAATTTCGCCAGATTAAACGTTCGGGTGGATTGACATTGGAAGTAGTCATTTCTGACATCCGTGTCGCCGATGACTAAGAAACTCAGAAGTCATAGAGGCCTGTCCTGTAAACTCCGCTTCCATTTCTAAGATCAACTCCATCACCGCATTACATACTTTTACCCTAACTTACAACCATGCTACTGACCGAATATCGCCTAGAACTCGTTATCCAAGCCCTGCGCAACATTCTGCCGCTGGAACATCCCGCCGACGCTATGCTGCGCCAATTTTTTCAACGCGAGCGCATTGGCTCCAACGAACGTGCGCTGGTGGCAGAAACCGTGTTCGGTGTGTTGCGCCACCGCCTGTTTCTGGAACATGCCTGCGCCAATCAGGCCACGCCGCGCCGCATGGTGCTGGCTTATTGGATCAAGTTCGGCGGCTATAACTTGCGTGAACTCACCCCGCTTCTGAAACGTGATGAGGCCGACTGGCTGGGGCAAGTGAAAGCAATCAATCTTGCCGAACTATCTTTGTCAGTTCAGGCCGAACTACCAGCATGGTTGGTCGAACAGCTGCAAATCACGATGACAGATGAAGCCATACTCATGCTGGGCCGCTCTATGCAGCAGCCGGCCGCACTGGATTTGCGCGTAAATACACTGCTCGCTACGCGCGACGAGGTGCTGCAAGCCTTGCGGGCAGAGGGAATAGACGCTCAACCCACACCTTACGCCCCCATCGGTATTCGTCTCAAGGACAAGCCTTCACTCACCAAGCACCCGCTGTTCCTTGCCGGAAAAATTGAGGTACAAGACGAGGGTAGCCAGCTGCTTGGATTTCTTCTTGCACCCAAGCGAAATGACATGGTTGTGGATTTTTGCGCCGGCGCAGGAGGCAAAGCACTTATGCTGGGCGCCATGATGCAGTCTCAAGGTAGACTGTATGCCTTGGACGTATCCGAAAAACGACTGGCCAACCTTAAGCCACGTCTGAAGCGTTCGGGGCTTAGCAACCTGCATCCGCAACTCATAGCACATGAAAACGACAGCAAGATAAAACGGCTGGCGGGTAAAATCGATCGGGTTCTTGTAGACGCGCCATGCAGCGGTTTGGGCACATTACGTCGCAATCCGGACATCAAATTCCGCCAATCTTTTCAAAGCGTGACCGAATTTACTTTGTTGCAAGCCTCTATCCTGGCCTCGGCCAGCAAATTGCTCAAACCCGGAGGCCGCTTGGTATATACCACCTGTAGTTTTTTGCCTCAGGAAAACCGCGCCATAGTCGATGCATTTCTTGCCGCACATCCAGAATTCATATTACTTCCTGCAGGTGAAGTTCTCGCCCAGCAAAAAATCCCGCTGGAAGCGGAAGATTGCCTGCAACTGTTGCCGCAACTGCACAATACCGATGCATTCTTCGCAGCGGTACTGGAACGGGTAAAAACGGTTGCCCCGAACAATATCGTTACTGATTAAGTGTCAAGTCTCGCCTGCTCATAAAAAAGTGTAGGGCTTGAAATTAATGAATCTAAGCTGCGAGCCTCATTACGTAAGAGTTTCTTGCAAAACTCTCTGCCCTCAACTTGAGTGAGGTATATAAATGGCCAATAACAATGCAAGCTTTTTATCTGATTTACATTAGATGAAAATTTATTCTAAAAATTGTTTAACGCTACTTAAATGCGATGCACTAAATAGCTGCCAGATGTGATAGCTCTTGCAAGGCTCCCCACTGATGGGGCCCTTTATCTTTAGTAGAATACAGCTTAACCAATGGGATATCTTCTGTCGTTCCTGCTTGTTTTAAGAGGATCGTTAAATGATGCCCCCCTTCATACAAGCTAAAATTTGGACCCATAATCTTCGTTAGTTTCTCTCGAGCCTCACTTAGAGAGCCACAATTTATCACTAACTGACTAGCCGCTAATGCTTTGTAAATATGTAAATTATTCTTATTTACATAGCGATTTTTGAACTCTTCGGTATTTACACTATAAATAACAATTGCCATATCAATTTCCCTTATTTATTTGGAGAGTTAAAGTTGACCAATGTCGATTTTATTCAAACTACATTTCGCAATTTCATCAATAAAATGCCAATAGAAGGAATACAAAACAGAGTCATTCATTCATGCGAATGATTATACAATCAATAATGATTCTTATTCAACTTGAAAATTAAAAAATTATGGAACGTTGCAAAGTCGCTTTGGGCGACGCTCGGCGATGGCTGGCTACAAATTAACCAACCAAGTATGCACTGCTGCTGATGATTGCTCGAAGGGCCACTTGATCATGATGCTCTGCACTCGAAGCCCCAACGCTCGAATACTGACGACGCACAGTAAATTCAACTACAGTGAGTTCCATCACTCCCGTCCCTATAGAACAAACCTCATCTTTAACCGCTTAGGACATATGTCATCAATGATGCATAGCACCTTACGTTCTTGATACCAATGCGCGCCCCTCTGAATTCGGAACTAACACACTATGATATGTAGACTTTTAAACAATTCTGATCACACCCCCAATTAAACGATCAAGACTACAATCCATGTTATTGAGGATGGTAAGGGAATCCATAAACCACCATGTCACAGCTCACAAAGAAAATGAAATGCGTCCACTAGGCACTGTGCTATGGCGATGGCGCATGCGGAGGATTCTTAAGCGCCATCCGATACCGAACTACATTTGGAAAAGTGTGACCCGGCGCATGATGGTGTTGAGAGGGCTGGATGCGGTACAAATGGCGCATCTCCGTGAATTGACGACGTGGTTTTTAGATCAGAAATCAATCACCGGCGCACAGGGTTTGGACGTAACATACTCAATGAAGGTGACGGTCGCCGCCCAAGCCTGTTTGTTAATCCTAAATCTGGGTGTGGAGTATTTTGACAACTGGGTCGAAGTTATACTCTATCCGGGTGCGTTTCGCGTTAATCATGAACAGATGGATGCCAGTGGCTTGATACATAACGATGCAAGTGCTTTAGCTGGCGAGTCCTGGTTACGCGGCCCCGTTATATTATCCTGGGATGACGTGGAGCAGGACATCTACAGTTACCAAGCCGGCCAAAATGTTGTATTGCATGAGTTCGCACATATGCTGGATGCCCTCAATGGAGTAACAAATGGCATGCCACCATTACGTCGTGGAATGAGCCAAAGAAATTGGTCCGAGGCCTTGAGTGATTCCTATAATGCACTTTGTCTGCAAGTTGCAGCAGGAGAATCAGCATTTATTAATCCATATGCTGCCACATCCCCTGCGGAGTTTTTTGCGGTATTGAGTGAGTATTTTTTTACTGCGCCGTATATTTTGAAAAAATGCTGTCCAAGTGTCCACAAGCAACTGTCATTGTTTTACCGACAGCCATCATCGCGCTGATTCAAGCCTGGATCATTCTGAGGTCAGACGGAAATTGAATTTTCTTGCAACCATTTCATCATGATTAAATCCGGGCTTTGAATGTTCCAGCGAGTCGCACATCACAGCCAATATTCAAGTCTGCGGGCAGCCCATTCCTTCAGTCTATTAACCAGCGAACGCTGAGCCCATTTTTCCTTGGAAATTTCGACAGAGTCGCGCAAATCATCTGAAAACGCATTTTCCATGGCTGAGCCAAACTCTTTGTCAAAAACTACTACATTTATTTCATTGTTATGCATAAAACTGCGCGTATCGATATTGGTCGAACCTACCGTCGACCAAACCTTATCGATCACAGCGGTCTTGGCATGCAGAACCGCGATTTGCAACTGATAAACCTTGATTCCGTTGTCCAGCATTTCGCTGTAAAAGGAATTCGCTGCATGAAACATCAAGCCGCTGTCTGTCACCCCGGGCAAAATTAATTTTACTTCAACTCCCCGGTGCGCAGCATCACTCAACGCTTGCAGAATTTGCGCGTCCGGCACGAAGTAGGCGGAAGTAATGTGTATCGTTTTCTTTGCCTCTTGTATCGCCAGAACATAGGACTTATAAATTTCGTAATCGCCTCCGGGCTCGCTGACCAGAACTCGGACGAGCTTATCACCGACCTCTTTTAAGTGCGGAAAAAAATCGCTGTCAGGGAAATCTGTGGATTTCTGGCTGACCCAGGTATTCAAAAATGCCAACTGTAGTGCGGCGACCGCTGGCCCTTCGATTTTTATGTGTGTATCGCGCCAGCCAACCTTGGTATTGCGCTTGGCCTTCGAGCGAAATAATGAACTTTTGGCATAAGTACCGCTAATATTTACGCCGCCCGTAAAGGCAACCACACCGTCCACAACCAGAATTTTGCGGTGGTCACGATTATTCGGCCCCCGAAATCCCTTCAGCTTTAGCGGATTAACAGGATTAAACTCCAACAAATGAATGCCAGCATCGCGCATCTTGTCAAAGAATGCCTGCGGCGTGCCAATCGTGCCGACGCTGTCATAGATCACATTGACTTGCACCCCGGCACGTTGGCGGGCGATCAGAATATCTGCAAAGCGGATACCCAGCTCATCCTGATCGAATATATAGGTTTCCAGGTTGATGTGATCCTTGGCCGCGCTTATCGCCTCGATCATTGCGGCCATGGTTTGCGGACCATCATAGAGCAAGGAAACTTTATTGCCGGTGATCAGGGGACTACCGGTAGCCGCTTCTTCCAGCGCCGCCAGCGCTGCAACATCCAAGTGCGAATTACGCCAGCGTCTGGCCAGCAGGGAATTCGATTTTTTTTCGCTAAGGGTGCCTTGCGCATTGGTCACCGTTGGGTTCTTGGCGGCTACCAGGGAGCTATTGAGATAGCGTACTTCGGGAAGTGCCGCGCAGGCGGTAGTCAGCAGAGCAATTGATAACACGCTAACGAAAGAAATAATCCAATTAAATCTAGCAGCGCAGTCCATGTGAAACTCCGAGTATTGAAAAGTGACGACACCCTTTTATATTTTCCAAATTCTATTTTTCTTGGACAAACTTTTGGGCAAAACTCCAACTGGCATCCAACTAAATTTCCAAGCAATTGAATAAATAACACATTTCCGCGGTGCGATCAATTTCTACATTTTGTATCAACATTAGGATGTAAACAGCTTCGACCTTTTGGAGGATACAAACAAACCAATCGTTAAACACAGCAAATTTATTGCTCAACCAGACTAGAGTTTCATCAGTTAAGTCACGATAACTCTCTGCGCTACATATCATCATCGCCCGAACCTGTAACTTTTAGGCAACGGCTGCCTATTATTGAACAACTCGGTTAAACATGTGCGTATTACATCATAATACTTCATGTTGATTTTAGCTCCAGCATTATGCATGGCCAGTGGGTGAGTCGATTTGTCGCTCTATATACTTGCTCCTCTATAATGACAGACGACAGCATATCCTTGATAAGATCTACCGGATTAGCCCATTACTGTTCTAGTTCAGACCTCGCTCTCAGGAGCTGTTTGGATGCGCGAAATAGATCGTAGCCTGTAGAGTACTGCTGTGCCGTTTACATTTCTCACTATCAGCTTTTCTCGCTCAACCTTGTGGGCAATACTTCAACTGGCGTATTAATATCTTCCCCGACTGTCAAACAAAACCCACTTTATCACTGCAAGAATTGTCAGATCATCCACCTTATACAACAGCACTGCCTACGCCAAATACTTTCGTACGTAAATTTTTCTGGAGTTTCGTAACATCTTTAGTCCTACTCACCTGCACTTTTCAGAGACGTTGATTTATTTTGCCAACTCACCTCTGTGCATTAAGGTTGACAGCTAGTCTATCCCTCGCTAAATTCCATACCTTAGCAATTTAGTCAACCAAAGGAAAAAATCATGGCTGTTCTCGTCGGTAAACTTGCCCCCGATTTTACTGCTGTTGCAGTGATGGGCGACAATGAAATAAATGAAACTTTTAGTTTGACTAACCACTTGGATGGAAGATACGGCGTGGTGTTTTTTTACCCGCTGGATTTTACGTTCGTATGCCCTTCCGAATTGATTGCTTTCGATCATCGACTAGAAGAATTCCAGAAGCGTCAAACCGAAGTAATCGGCATTTCCATTGATTCGCATTTCACACATCTGGCGTGGAAGAATACGCCCATTAATAAGGGGGGGATCGGTAAAGTGCGCTACCCGCTCGTGGCCGACATCAAGCACGACATTTGCCGCGCTTATGACGTTGAACACAACGATGGGGTGGCTTTCCGCGGCTCTTTTCTGATAGACCGTAGCGGTGTAGTACGCCACCAAGTGGTTAACGATCTGCCGCTTGGTCGCGACATTGATGAGATGCTGCGTATGGTAGATGCATTGCAATTTCACGAGGAGCATGGTGAAGTTTGTCCCGCTGGCTGGAGCAAAGGTGAAGCCGGAATGAATGCCACTTCTGAGGGTGTAGCGAAATACTTGTCGGAGTACGCTGATAATTTGTAAGCGCTAATTATAATGTTACGCAAAGGCTCTTTTGGGAGCCTTTGCGTTGATCTCAATAGCAGCCAAGCACTGCTACAATTCGACCATTCCGATACTGTTTTGCAAGACCCTCATGCTGATCTGGTTCGTCATTCTTTACCTGATGATTTCCATAGGAATAGGCTTGTATGCCGCCACGCGCGTACATAATGTCAAAGATTATGTGATGGCTGGCCGGCACTTGCCGCTGTATATTGTGACTGCCACTGTGTTTGCCACCTGGTTCGGTGCGGAAACAGTGTTGGGAATACCCTCAAAGTTCGTCCAGGAGGGCTTGAGAGGAATAGTTGAAGATCCTTTTGGCGCCAGCATATGTCTGATTTTGGTTGGTGCATTATTCGCCGCCAAACTTTACAAGATGAACCTACTTACCATTGGCGATTATTATCGGCAACGGTACGATCGCACTGTGGAGGTAATTACCAGTCTCGCCATCATTGCTTCATACTTGGGCTGGGTATCAGCGCAGATTACAGCGTTGGGACTGGTGTTCTCTTTTATCACTCAAGGTGCGATTTCACCCAGTGAAGGTATGCTGGTTGGCGCTGGCATCGTGCTGGTCTACACCCTGTTCGGCGGTATGTGGTCGGTGGCTTTAACAGATGCTTTCCAGATGACTATTATCGTTGTCTGTATGTTATACCTGACTTGGCTATTGTCTGGTATGGCAGGCGGGGCAGGAATAGTCATAGACCATGCCGCACAAGCCAACAAATTTATTTTCTGGCCGCAGCTGGAAACCAGAGATATACTTGCATTCATCGGCGCGGCGGTAACCATGATGCTAGGCTCTATCCCGCAGCAGGACGTATTCCAGCGTGTTATGTCAGCAAAAAATGAAAAAACTGCCGTACACGGCGCGCTGCTCGGTGGCATCCTCTATTTCCTGTTCGCCTTCATTCCCATTTTTCTGGCTTATTCCGCTACGTTGATTGACCCCATGATGGTGGCCACGCTGATCGACAACAATGCACAGTCAATTCTCCCCACGCTGATCATGAACCATACACCAGTGTTTGCGCAGGTGATGTTCTTTGGTGCCCTGCTTGCCGCTATTATGAGCACTGCCAGTGGCACCATACTGGCACCGTCAGTGACTTTTACCGAAAATATCCTGAAAGGTATTATCGGCCATCAGAGCGACCGACACTTCTTGTGGACCATGCGCGTTGTAGTTGTATTCTTCACCGTGGCAGTTACCTTGTTTGCGCTCAAATCTACATTGAGTATTTATACTATGGTGGGGAACGCCTACAAGGTGACTTTAGTGGCAGCATTCATTCCGCTGGTGTGCGGACTGTACTGGAAGCGCGCGAACACGCAAGGTGCATTATTTGCAATTGCCGCTGGCTTGTCTTCCTGGTTATTGCTTGAAATTTTTAATCCTGAAGGGCTGTGGCCACCACAACTGGTTGGCTTGTTAATGAGTGCATCAGGCATGTTAGTCGGCTCCCTGCTGCCTGACTTGAAGCGCCGCCGTGCTGTTCATAAGATTGAATAGCAGCATGACTGTCATGCTACTGTCACAATTCTGTCATACCATCACAACTTGTTTGTCGTGTGAGCTACGGAGAAAATAATGGCCGCGAATATTCTGGTAGTTGAAGACGAACCTGCGATACAGGAACTGCTGGCATTCAATATTGCGCAATGTGGCTACCGCGCAATCGAGGCTTATGATGCCGATGGCGCTTGGACACATATCAACCACGAGTTGCCAGATCTAATCCTGCTTGACTGGATGCTGCCCGGTAGTAGCGGAGTGGAGCTGGCGCGCCGTCTCCGCTCCGATCATCGGACACGTAACATTCCCATCATTATGCTGACCGCGCGTACCGATGAACGCGATAAAATTCTGGGGCTGGAATCAGGCGCAGACGATTACATAACCAAGCCATTTTCACCGCGTGAACTGATGGCCCGCATCCGCGCCGTACTGCGTCGCCGCGCACCACAAATGAGTGATGAAACGGTTGCTGCGGGTGGGCTGGAATTATCGCCAACGATGCATCGTGTCAATGCTAATGGAGCAATGATAGACTTGGGGCCGACCGAATTTCGTTTATTACATTTCTTTATGACCCATCCCGAGAGAGTCTATAGTCGCTCACAGCTACTTGACCAAGTTTGGGGTGACCATGTATTCGTGGAAGAGCGCACCGTGGATGTGCACATTCGCCGTCTGCGCCAGACACTTGAACCCTCCGGTCTCGACAAGCTAATTCAGACTGTGCGTGGCAGCGGGTACCGTTTTTCATGCGACTAACAGGATGGATTGAATCTTAGCCGTATCCATTCCGTCAATTGAATTTTTTAATCCTGCCAGCAAGGGGTTTTCCAACGTTTTGCACACCATAATAATGGCGCAGCGTAATTTTTAAA
>JBDSEJ010000020.1:0-19693 GCA_039920105.1 Candidatus Nitrotoga sp.
CTCATCCCCGGCACCATCGAACACGCTTTGAACCACCTGCTTGACCAATAGATTGACCTGACTCACTTCGTGCGAGATTCCGCAACGATGTGACTGGAGCGCAGCTTAACCGCCCGCCATGCTACTCAAGGTCGTGCTGATCGCCTGCAGCCAAGACATCGTCAGCAGCCGCGATATTGAGAGCGCCTGCCTGCCATTAACATGTCGCCTTCATCGCACTCTCGGGCGACACAGTCCCGCAATTCACCACCAACGCAAGTTTCGTCAGCACCCTTGAAGATGACATCGCAAAAGTGTTTAGCCAGGTGCTGTTTATCTGCTATCGCTAAGGGCTGATAGGTCGAGAGATGTTTGCCATCGATGGCGTGAAATTACCCAGTAACGCATCCAAAGCCAAGAGCGGCACACGCGTTGATTTCGAGAGCCATGCGGCCAAGCTGGAAGCCCGCCGCACACACCATGCTTGAGCGCCCCCGCGAGCAGGATGAACAAGCCGTTGAACCCGATCTTTAAGCGCGGGAAGTGCAGTGTATCGAGCGCCTGCAACAAGACGCCAAACAGATACGTGACTGGCTCACCGAATACAAGGTAGTCCGCAAGGGCAGCAAGGGTGCGATCCGCAAGAGCAACCGCATAACAACAAATCCGCGAAAATGGCTGTATCAAAAGGCGTCATAAAAGGCTAAACCGGCGTTGCGATTAAAAATGCACGGGTACAAGACACCTTCATTACTGCCGATGCGGGCTACCACAGTGAAGCCAATCTAAAACAATTAGCCGAAATGGAAGCCCTGATCGCTGCACCGACATGCCCAGCCGCGACGAACGCTTTGCTGGGCATGCCAAATACAAGGCACTGCCCGACCCGATTCACGACAAGTACGGTAAACCCAAACAAGCCGCACACTATCAACCGAAAGATTTCAACTACGACGCAGAACAAGGAGCCTGCATCTGCCCGGCTGGCAAAGAGAGCTATGGCAACTGCAGTATAGGCTGGTGAGGCGTTTCAGATTGTGAAAGCCTTCCGTCAATTGGCTCGGGAGCCCTTGATCTGCCGTACTCGGAATCATGACGACAAATTGCTCGTTTTTCCAGATCCTATTTAAGCTGATTTTCCAGTTTGATACGGGTTAGCTCAGGCGCTAATTGAGTTTCTGATCCCGCATCAGCTGGAAAATGTCTTCTTGGAAAGTTTGCTCAAATTTACGTGTTTTTATTTTGCAAGAAATTATTGCATTTCGGATTGAAAACTTGTTAATTTGATATTAATTTATTGCCCATTTAAAAAAATAAATTAATATGTTTTGGTGGCTGTTAAGGTACGCCTAAGGAATAATTGTAAAGGAAATGTCTTAAACAAAAATGTGCCAACCCGTCAAAACATAACGCTCCAATAAAAACAGTACGGCAAATATTAACAGTATGAAAATCACGAAGCGCACTATCTGCCAGGCTAGATTTAGATAGCGCAAATTATGAGTAAACATATATGCTCCTCCGGAAAGGAGAATAAATAGTGCGGCCAGGATGAGCAGCAGACGCAAAATGAGCAAAGGGTTTACCTTATACGGTTTATTAGGTGCATTTAACTGATTTTAAATTATATCCATTACTTTCGTCGCAGAAGGGTTGGGGAGTGTTTGCCTGAGTAAGGGTCAGGCAGTCTGCAATTGTAAGCGAAGGAATGCCGGCGCTTCCTCAGTCTTATTGAAAGTCACGAACTCCCATGCCTGTTCATCAGCAAGCAAGGTACGTAGCAAGGCATTGTTCAGAGCATGGCCGGACTTATATCCAGAGAAAGCGCCGATCAAGGGATGTCCGAGCAAATACAGGTCGCCAATTGCATCCAGTATTTTGTGTTTGACAAACTCGTCCTCAAAGCGCAGGCCATCCGGGTTTATGACGCGGTATTCATCCATCACGATAGCATTGTCCAAGTTGCCACCCAGCGCTAATCCCTGAGCTCGCATATTCTCAACGTCGTGCATGAAGCCAAAGGTGCGGGCACGACTTACTTCTTTAATGTAAGAGTGTTCTCCCAAGTCTATTGTCACATGCTGCTTGGTAGTGGCAAACACAGGATGAGAAAAATTAATAGTAAAGTTAAGCTTGTAACCGTTGAATGGTTCGAAGCGCACCCACTTGTCTCCATCCTTTATCTCTATGACTTTTTTAATGCGAATAAACTTTTTTGCCGCCGATTGTTCGATGATGCCCGCCGATTGTAAAAGGAAAATAAATGTGCCAGCGCTCCCGTCCATTATCGGTACTTCTGCGCTAGTCAAGTCAACAAAAGCATTATCCACACCAAGCCCGGCAAAAGCGGACATCAGGTGTTCGATTGTGGCTATACGCATGCCGTTTACTTCTAGGCAGGTGGACAAGCGGGTGTCATTTACCACATGCGCTTCAGCGCGTATCACGGCCATCGGCACAACATCGACCCGACGGAAGACGATGCCGCTGTTTGCCGGTGCAGGCGATAAGGTAAGATTAACCCGCTCGCCTGTATGAAGCCCTACCCCAGTAGCTTGCACTGAATTTTTTAATGTGCGTTGCTTAACCATGCTGCTTTAAATAGTTATTAAATAGTTCGGAATTTTAACATAATTCATTTTGGCACCTTTTTATACTGGTTATGCAAGCGCTTTTAGGCAAATCGCGCGCATCTCGTGGTGTGTCAATTTCGTCCGCGGTTGAATCAAACGCGGGGAGGAAACTACCGCAAGGTGACCACCTTTCATTGAGGCAAATCTCCTATCCTCCTCCCAGTCACTGTTTATTCCGACTGCAAAGTCAAAAAGGGGTGGAGTGTTAGCGCTCACAGGACGGTATTAATCAGCTTGCTTACGCAGAAAGGATGGAATGTCCAGTGTGTCTACACCGGATTGTTTCATCGCCTCGACTGCTTCGCGGTGACGGCCATTGCGGATTACTGCAGGCATTTCCAGCGCTTTATAATTGGCCTCGAAGATTGGTTCGTTGTGCGTGCCTGTGCGCAGCCCATAAACAAGTTCAGGCTTAATTTGCTTGCGTTCCTGCGGCGATCCCAAGCCAGTTGCCACAATGGTCACTCGCAGTTCGTCACCCATGCTCTCGTCGAACACAGAGCCAACTATTACGGTGGCTTCTTCAATGGCGAATTGCACACTGTTGGTAATTTCCTTGAATTCTCTTAGGGTGAGTTTGCTACTGGAGCTGATATTTATCAGCACACCGCGCGCGCCTGCTAACTTTACGTCCTCCAGCAAAGGGCTGGACATGGCGCGTTCTGCCGCAAGTTTAGCGCGATCAGATCCTGAAGCAGTAGCTGATCCCATCATCGCCATACCATTTTCAGACATAAGTGTGCGCACATCGGCAAAGTCCACATTCATCAAGCCGGGTACATTAATTACCTCGGCAATACCCGCCACCGCGCCTTGTAATACACTATTGGACGCGCTGAATGCATCAAGTAAACTAGTGTCTTCGCCCAACACAGTCATCAGCTTTTCATTTGGTACGATGATGAGTGAATCCACACACTCGGATAGTGCTTCGATGCCAGCTTGTGCCAAACGCATGCGTTTGCCTTCGTGAAGAAATGGTTTGGTCACCACGGCCACGGTGAGGATGTCCATTTCCTTGGCAATCTTGGCCACTATTGGTGCCGCGCCGGTGCCCGTGCCGCCACCCATTCCCGCCGTTATAAATATCATATTGGCACCTTGGATCAAATCGGCAATTCGCTCGCGATCTTCCTCGGCAGCGGCCCGTCCAACATCCGGAATTGCCCCCGCACCTAACCCCTTGGTAATAGTGGCACCAATCTGTAACTGAATGCGCGCTTTGTTGCGATTGAGTGCTTGGGCATCAGTATTAATAACGATGAACTCAACTCCCTGTACGCCCTTTTCAATCATATGATCCACTGCATTGCCGCCGCAACCGCCTACGCCTATAACCTTAATTACTGCATCCTGAAGTTGTACATTCTCGATTTCAAACATGGCATTCTCCCTGTTATTTACAATATAAACTTAAACATTTAATAACCCAATTGGTTGCGATCAGCTATTAACTATTCCACTAAAAATTTCCTTTGAACCATGCTTTCATGCTGCTCAGCACATCGCTAACAGAGTTCGAGCGCTGCCGCGCAGCCTGATTGTGCTCGTACTGTTCCAATCCATAGAGCAGCAATCCAACGCCGGTGGAGAATCGGGGTGTTTTCACCACATCAGATAGCCCTCCAATATAGTGCGGTAGTCCTAAACGCACCGGCATATGGAATATTTCCTCACCCAGCTCCACCATGCCCTGCATGGCGCTGCTGCCTCCAGTTATGACGATGCCCGATGACAGCAAGTTTTCAAATCCACTGCGGCGTAACTCAGCCTGCACCAGCATATATAGCTCCTCCACGCGTGGCTCAATAACTTCAGCTAAGGTTTGTCGCGATAACATACGTACACCACGCTCGCCGACACCAGGGACACCGATCGGGCCATCGCCAGCGAGCTGGCGCAGGGCGCAGCCAAATTTGATCTTGATGTCTTCAGCATCCGTAGTCGGGGTGCGCAAAGCCATAGCGATATCATTTGTAATCTGGTCACCTGCAATCGGAATTACGGCAGTATGACGAATCGCACCACCAGTAAAAATCGCCACATCGGTAGTGCCGCCGCCAATGTCCACTAAACACACGCCTAAATCTCTTTCGTCATCCGACAGTACCGCTTTGCTTGATGCCAGAGGTTGGAGGATCATCTCACGTACCTCCAGTCCGCAGCGGTGTATGCACTTCATGATGTTTTGCGCCGCAGCTACCGCACCAGTAACTATATGCACCTCGACCTCAAGGCGCATACCGCTCATACCAAGCGGCTTCTTTATATCCCCTTGCCCATCAATGCTGAATTCCTGTTCCAATATATGCAATATCTGCTGGTCACTTGGTAAGCTTAGTGAGCTGGCAGTTTCAACCGCCCGGTCGATGTCAGCCTGCGCAACTTCCCGGTCTTTAATTTTGACCATGCCATTGGCATTGGAACTTTTAATATGGCTGCCCGCTATGCCCGTGTAAACCTCACTAATTTTGCAATCGGCCATTAATTCGGCATCACCCAGCGCACGCTGTATTGCTGCCACTGTCGCATCAATATTGACCACCATGCCCTTCTTCATGCCGGAGGATTCGTGCATTCCTACACCGATTACTTCCATAGTGCCTTCCGACTTAACCTTGGCGACGATAGTGATAATCTTGGAAGTCCCGATGTCCAGTCCTATGATCAAATTCTTGTTTTCCCTGCCATTGCTCATTGCATTTCTCCACTGCCTAAACTTTTTTGCGTTTTATGGACGATGCATGTACTAAAATGCGTGCTCCATTATGGAATTTTAAGCTTCTCCTACATTGTTTTTTTGCCAGCCATGTCTTTTCCATTTTCCATGTCTGACAGGTAAGCTGCGAAGCCGTTTCGATAACGCAAATCTACATACGCTGCTCTATGTTGCAACCCAATGTAATGCGACGCTTTTTCTGTGTGAGAAAGTTCGTGATTTGGATGCATGGACATCAGGCTATATGGGTACACTGCCACAAAGCGTGCCAAGCGCTGCTTTGACTGCTCACGCCCCAACTCCAACAGCATGCCGTTGTTCAGGCGCAACCGCCAGGAACGGCGCGAAGACAAGCTGATTTCTGCAATTTCTTGCTTAAGAGGGGCAAGCTGTTCAGTCAAAGCGATATACATCTTGGTTACTTCGGCTGCCCCATCGGCCTGCCCTTTGAATTTCGGCAATAGCTTGTCGGTCTCAGCTGTAAACACTTCACCGTAAGTGCTTACCAACCCACTGTCGTTCCAATGCGCCAGCGCGACATGCTCTTCCAAATTTATTTCCAGCCGCCAGGGGAAGTGGCGCCGCATGCTTACTTTACGCACCCAAGGGATGCTTTCAAATGCCTGCCGCGTACGCACCATATCGACAGTGAAAAAATTGCCGTGCAATTCATTGCGCACTATTGCCTCAATCTGAGCAGGAATTACCTGGTGCGGTGCAGTACTAACAGATACGACGCGTATCGCAAACACTGGCAAGTGAATAACATAGTGCAACGCGCCATATAAAACCAGCACAAAGCAAATACTAAGCAGCGCGTTGGAAATCATGCGTAATATTTCGGGCTTATCCCACATGGGTTAAGTCCAGTATCGTGAGCACCAGATGCTCGAAATTCATTCCGGCATGACGTGCCGCCATCGGCACCAAACTATGGTCGGTCATGCCGGGCACGGTATTGATCTCCAGTAGATAAGGCTGTCCAGCCCCATCCATCAGAAAATCCACGCGTCCCCAGCCGGTGCCGCCTATCAGGGCAAAGCTTTGTTGTGCCAGTTGTTGCATCTCGGCTTCTTTCTCTTGCGACAAACCAGAGGGGCACAGATAGCGTGTGTCGTTGCGCAAGTACTTTGCCTCATAGTCGTAAAACTCATTGGCTGGCTCTATTTTAATTACTGGCAGTGCCTGTTCACCAAGGATGGTGACCGTGTATTCGCCTCCGCTTATATATTCCTCCGCAATTACAAATTTGTCGTATTTCGCCGCTTCTTCATATGCAGCCCGTAGATCACTGGCATTTTTTACTTTACTGATGCCCACACTAGAACCTTCATGAGCTGGTTTGGTGAATAGCGGCAACCCCAGCAGTTGTACTATCGATGCCAAATCGCTGGTTGCATTGAGCATCTCATAAGCCGGAATAGGTAATCCAGCAGCCTGCCACACCAATTTACTGCGCCACTTGTCCATGGCTAACGCCGAAGCCAACACTCCGCTACCGGTATAGGGTATGTTCATCAATTCAAGTGCGCCTTGCACAGTACCATCCTCGCCAAAACGTCCGTGCAACGCAATGAAAGCGCGCTGAAAACCACCTTCAATCAGCTTATGTAAATCCTGTTCGGCAGGATCAAATGGCTGGGCATCAACCCCATTTTTTAGTAGTGCGGTCAGCACTGCTGCACCACTCTTGAGCGAGATTTCGCGCTCGGCGGAGCGCCCGCCACACAAGACCGCAACTTTTCCATGTTGTGCAGGGGGTAGAGAGTGTGGGAAAGAATATTGGTTACTCATGAGTGTTCGCGTACTCGCCTATGATTCGCACTTCCGGATGCAGGCAAGTGCCGGTCTTGTGCTGCACACTTGCCTGCACTTTGTTAATCAAATTTTCGATGTCTTCCGCCGTGGCTCCACCCACATTCACGATAAAGTTGCTGTGCTTTTCCGACACACGCGCTCCACCGATCTGTAAGTTTTTCAACCCGCACTGCTCGATCAGACGTGCCGCATAATCACTTGGCGGATTGCGAAACACCGAGCCAGCATTCGGCAGGTTTAAGGGCTGGGAGGCAATGCGCTTGGAAAGCAGCGACTTAATTTCGCGTCGAGCAATGTCGCCTTCACCAGTTGGCAAATGTAGTCTCGCGCCGACAAAAAACTCTTCTGGGTTAAAAGGTAAGGAATCAGGAGCGTGGTCGTAGTCGTGCTCAATACATTTGTCTTTCTTTCGCAAAACAACATGCCGATAGCCAATCTCATAATCATCCGGCTCACGTTCCAATAGTTTCCCGCTCCGCATTATCGTCTGCGCATTCGCTACCACATTCCATGTTTCGTTACCGTAGCAGCCAGCATTCATTGCCATCATTCCGCCCAATGTGCCGGGAATTCCGGCGAAAAATTCCGCACCTTTCAGGTTATGCTTCGCAGCGAAGCGGGCCAGCTTGGCACCGGATACACCGGCCTGCACATAAATCCATCCATTCGCTTCGATACTCATTTCGGTAAGCGCCGCATGTAATAGCAGCACTGTGCCGCGCAGACCGCCATCACGCACCAACAGGTTGCTGCCCAATCCCACCGCAACTACTAGTTCGTCTGCTGGCAAAGTGCGAAGGAAAACAATCAAGTCGGCCAAATCAGCGGGTTGATAGACTCTCTCAGCATAGCCACCAGCACGCCAACTTGTGTGACGGCACATGGCGACGTTGCAGCGTAACTTTCCGCGCAACTTTTCTGTAATAAACGAGGCTGGTTCAATCATGTTCATTTAGACTTTGCGCCAAGACTTGTGACTAAAGTTTTTAGCATGTTCGCTACGCTACCGATCGAACCCGCTCCCATGGTTAAGACCACATCACCGGCTTGCGACATATTCAGAATAGCCTGCGGGATATCTTGAATTTTTTCCTCGAACAGTACTTTATTTTGTCCGGCCACACGTAACGCGCGAGCCAGTGCTCGCCCGTCTGCTGCGACGATGGGCTCCTCGCCTGCGGCATATACTTCGGTTAGCAGCAGCACATCCACCCCGCTGAGTACCTTGATGAAATCTTCAAATAAGTCACGCGTTCTTGTGTAGCGGTGGGGCTGAAACACCAGCAATAGTCGCCTCCCAGGAAATGCCCCGCGCACAGCTTTTACTGTCGCCAGTATTTCGATGGGATGATGTCCATAATCATCGATCAGGGCAAAAGTACCACTGCTTGCCAGTGGAATCTCGCCATAGCGCTGGAATCGCCGAACAACGCCCTCGAACTCACCTAGCGCGCTAACAATGGCATCATCTGCTACGCCGACTTCCAGTCCCACGGCGATAGCTGCCAACGCATTCTGTACGTTATGTTGCCCGGGTAAGTTGAGTATGATATCGAGATCGCGTGGTTGACCGTTTTGTCGGCATAGTGCGGTAAAAAGCATTTTGCCATCCTGGTGACGCACATTCACCGCACGAATTTGTGCATCTTCGGCAAAACCGTAAGTGGTAACTGGTTTGCTAATACTGGGTAAAAGGTCGCGTATGTTGGCATCATCCAAGCACACAATGGCCATGCCGTAGAAGGGCAGATGTTCGACGAAATCTACGAATGCCTGCTTCAGCTTCGAGAAATCATGCCCGTATGTTTCCATGTGATCGGCGTCGATGTTGGTAATTACAGCCAAGATGGGTTGCAGATATAAAAACGAAGCATCCGGTTCATCGGCTTCCACTACGATAAACTCGCCAGTTCCCAGCTTGGCGTTGCTGCCGCTACTGTTAAGCTTCCCGCCAATGACAAAGGTTGGGTCAAACCCCCCTTTGGCTAAGACGCTGGCGGTCAGGCTGGTGGTGGTGGTCTTGCCATGTGTACCGGCCACGGCGATTCCCTGGCGTAAACGCATCAGTTCTGCCAGCATCATCGCGCGCGGCACGACAGGAATATTGTGCGCGCGCGCTGCTATTATTTCCGGATTGTCTGAATGTACTGCGGAAGATACCACCACTGCATTTGCATTCGTCGAATGACTGGTGGCATGTCCCAAATACACTGTCGCGCCGAGTTGTTTCATACGCTGCGTGATAGCATTGTCAGCTATATCAGAGCCACTTACCTGATAACCCAAATTTAGCAATACTTCAGCTATTCCACTCATACCGGAACCACCTATGCCAACGAAGTGGATATGTTTAACTTTGTGTTTCATCCAGCCAACTCCATACACACTTTTGCAACACACATTGTTGCTTCTGGTTTGGCCAGTTTACGCGCGCTTTGTGCCATTTCCAGAGCACGTTCCCTGGTTATACCCTGTAATAAATTTGCCAAAGGCTGCGGATTCAATTCGGTCTGTGGAAGCAGGGCAGCTGCGCCGTGCTCGCTGAGAAAGCGCGCATTGCCGGTCTGGTGATCATCCACGGCGAACGGATATGGCACCAATATGCTGGCCACGCCAGCAGCTGCCAACTCTGCGATGGTCAAGGCTCCAGCACGACAAATTACCAGATCTGCCCAAGCATAGTGTTTCGCCATATCATCCAGAAATGGCTGAGATTCGGCGATTACTGCGGCTTGCTGGTAAGCATAACGCACCGCCTCTAAATGGAGCTTGCCCGTTTGGTGTAACACATTGTGACGCGTAGCTTGTGGCAATAATGCCAATGCTTGTGGCACGCATTCATTGATTGCCTTCGCGCCCAAGCTGCCCCCCAGCACTAATAGGTTAAGCACTCCGCTCCGTGCGGCATAGCGTACATGTGGCTCGGGCAGCATAGTGATGTTGTCGCGAACTGGATTGCCGCACCATTCAGCCGCCGGCAGTACGTTCGGAAAACCGCTCTGTACTCTTGTGGCCAATCGTGCCAGAACTTTATTGCTCAGTCCGGCAATGGAATTTTGTTCGTGAATTAACAATGGGCGGCGCATTAATGCAGCCATGATTCCGCCAGGGAAAGTGATATAACCTCCCATGCCCAGCACTACGTCGGGACGATGACGCAACAATGCAGCAGCACTTTGCCCCAATGCCAGCAGCAAATTTAGTGGCAGCAACAATTTGCGCAACAGCCCCTTTCCGCGCAGACCGGAGAACCGCACACTAACCATTTCATAGCCATGTTGGGGGACCAACTCTGCTTCCATGCTTCTGGGTGCACCCATCCAAATGATGTGCCAGCCTTTCGAACGCAAGTAGTCAGCCACAGCCAAAGCTGGGAAGATATGGCCACCCGTTCCACCTGCCATAATAAGGAGCTTACGCGTCATATGGGCAGACCTCTTAACATTCGCCTGTTTTCCCAATCGATGCGAAGTAGCAGCGCTGCCGCAATGCAACTCACTACCACGCTGCTGCCGCCAAAGCTAAGAAATGGCAAGGTTAGTCCCTTTGTGGGCAATACTCCGGTGTTTACGCCAATATTTATCATCGCTTGCACGCCCAGCCACAAGGCAATACCCTGTGCCACCAGCGCGGCAAATGGGCGATCGAGATTGGCAGCTTGACGGCCGATGATGAAGGCGCGAACGATAAGCCCGACAAATAACAGGATAACCATACATACACCAACGAAGCCAAGCTCTTCAGCAATTACCGCGAGTAGAAAATCTGTATGCGCTTCTGGCAAGTAAAATAATTTTTGCAAGCTGCCGCCCAGTCCCACTCCGAACCACTCTCCTCGACCAAATGCGATTAGTGCATGACTTAACTGGTAACCCTTGCCGTAAGGGTCAGACCATGGGTCCATGAAACCGATTACCCGCTGCATGCGATAGGGTGATGAGAAAACAAGAGATGCAAATGCAATAGGCAGGGCAATCACCAATCCGGCGAACACCTTGATATTAAAGCCGCCAAGAAACAGAATGCACATCGCGACAATACAAATGACCACGAAAGAACCCATGTCCGGTTCTAGCAATAACAAGCCTCCGACCAGCGCCATCACAGCGAACATTGGCAGAAATGCTTGGCCCCAGTGATCTTTGACTAGTCCCTTGCGCACCGTGTAATCGGCTGCATAAAGTACGGCAAATAATTTGATGAGCTCAGATGGTTGGAGATTGATGAAGAACAGTGAAAGCCAGCGGCGGCTGCCATTTACTTCGCGTCCGATGCCGGGAATAAGCACCAGTATAAGCAGTGCCACGCCAAGCAGAAACAGGTAGGGTGCGAGTCTCTGCCAGCTTTGTAGCGAAACTTGGAACGCCATTGCGCCGGCCACGACACCTATGAAAACATACAGACCATGCCGCACCAAATAATATGCAGGCTGGAAGCCAGTGAACTTGCTTGCTTCGGCAGTGGCGATAGAAGCTGAATACACCATGACTAGTCCGAAAGCCAACAACGCGATGGTTATCCACGACAGTATTTTGTCGTATTCCACCAACGTATGGTGGCGGCTGGTCAGGCTTGCGGCGATCATGCCACATCCCCTTGCAAAGCATACACTGCGGCGTTAAACGCCTCAGCACGATGACTGTAGTTACGGAACATATCAAAGCTGGCGCAGGCGGGCGATAACAGCACTGCGTCACCCGGCCGCGCCAGAGTGGTACTCTGACATACCGCATCGACCATATCTCGTGCATGAACCACGGGCACGCCGCAATTCTGTAGCACTGCTGCAATTTTGTCAGCATCGCGTCCGATGAGCACTACAGCACGCGCATGCTGCATCACTATAGGACAGAGCGGCGTAAAATCCTGCCCCTTGCCTTCTCCACCCGCAATCAATACGGCAGGCCGTCTTAAACCCTGTAACGCTGCTATAGTAGCGCCGACATTAGTTCCTTTGGAGTCGTCGTAATAAACGATATCGTTGATTTTCGCTATAGGCTGTACGCGATGTGGCAAACCCTCGAAAGCTCGCAGCGCGTTCAGCAACGGCGTCAGTGGTAGGCCTATAGCATGGCACAAGGCCACTGCAGCCAACGCATTTGCCACATTATGTAGTCCTGCCACTTGCAACTCATTGGCATTCATCATACGCCGCTGGCCATGCATTAACCATACCCCCTCGCTTTGGCTATCTATGCCCCAGTCACTGTCTGTGGGAGGTTTGGTATTCAATCCAAAGGTATTTTGTATGCGTCCTGATAATGCCATGCCAGTGGTGTTTCCATCGTCGCGATTGAGCACTTGCACATTTATCTGGCCATTGCTGCGGAAGATGCGCGCTTTGGCGGCTATATATTCATTTATGTCGGAATATCGATCTAGATGGTCTTCGCTGATGTTGAGTACTGTTGCTGCATCCGCATAGAGTGAGGATGTGGTTTCCAGCTGAAAGCTGGAAAGTTCAAGCACCCAGACATCCGGCTGCTGCCCTTGGCGCTGTAATAGAACGTCCAGTACTGCGGGTGAAATGTTGCCAGCTACTTCTGTATCCAAACCTGCCGCGCGGCACATCGCACCGACCATGCTGGTTACTGTAGACTTTCCGTTGGCACCGGTGATGGCAATAATTTTTGGGCGCAGATCTTGCGGCAATGATCTTGCAAATAATTCAATATCTCCCACTATTGGAATGCCACGTGCTAACGCCTGTACTACGAGTTGATTTCTCAAAGGTATGCCAGGACTGATTGCAATCAAGTCGATACCATTGAGCAATTCGCAGCGAAACACACCACACTGAAATTCCGTCTCAGGAAGCTGCGTGCGCAATACATCCAAAGCCGGCGGATGATCACGACTGTCGGCAGCGCGCACCCGCGCACCTTGTGAGCTCAGCCAGCGTACAAGTGATAACCCGGTCTCACCGAGACCAAGCACCAGCACCGATTTATTTATTAATTGCATCATCGTAATTTCAACGTCGTCAATCCGATTAATACCAACATCATCGAAATAATCCAAAATCGAACAACTACTTGATTCTCTTTCCAGCCCTTCAATTCATAATGATGGTGGAGCGGTGCCATGCGAAAGATACGCTTGCCAGTAAGCTTAAAAGAAGCCACCTGGATGACCACTGACAGAGTTTCCAATACAAACACCCCGCCCATGATAAGTAGTACGATTTCCTGGCGAACGATCACCGCCACCGTGCCGAGTGCCGCGCCCAGCGCCAGCGCACCTACGTCCCCCATGAATACTTCAGCCGGATAAGCGTTAAACCATAAGAAAGCTAACCCCGCGCCTGCAATTGCACCGCAGAACACCGCCAATTCGCTCGCGCCAGGAACATGTGGCATGCCAAGATACTTGGCGAATACTGCATGGCCCGCAACATAGGCGAAGATCGCTAGCGCACTGCTGATCATTACCGTGGGCATGATTGCCAAGCCGTCCAGGCCATCGGTCAAATTTACTGCGTTACTGGTACCAACGATGACGAGATAGGCCAGCAGAATGAAAGTGAATGCTCCTAGCGGAAATACGAGATACTTGAAGAAGGGCACGATAAGTTCAGTGTGCGCAGGCAGGCTGGCGTGCTGCCACAGATACGCCGCCACAATCACCGCAATGATGGATTGCCAGAATATCTTGGTTTTGGCTGATAGTCCCTTGGGATTGTGATGTACCACTTTGCGGTAATCATCAACCCAGCCGATCGCGCCGAAACCCAATGTGGTGAGTAGCACCACCCACACATACTGATTGCTTAGATCGGACCACAATAAAGTGGTGATGGCTATTGAGGTGAGAATTAACGCACCCCCCATGGTTGGTGTGCCCGCTTTTATCAAATGCGTCTGCGGACCATCATCCCGAACTGCCTGGCCTATCTTATAGGCGGTCAGTTTGCGTATCATCATCGGTCCGACCAGAAAGGAAATAGACAATGCAGTCATTGCTGCCAGCACGGCGCGCAGTGTGATGTAATTGAATACACTAAATACACTGATATATTCAGATAACCATTGCGCGAATTTGAGCAACATTTTTAAATCTTTCGGCTGGTCGGTTAAGACGGAAGGGTTGAAAAATTATTGTGAGTCTTGTGCAAGGGCTCTTCCCTGCCACTTACTTCAATCGCCTCATTTGTTCCAGTGCAGTGTTGCACCACCCGCTCCATGTGCATGAAGCGTGAGCCCTTCACGAGTACTGTGCTATCAACATCCAAATTCTTATCCAGTGCGGCGAATAAGTCCTCAATGCGCTCGAAGTGCCGAGCGCCTGTGCCGAATTTACGCACCGTATGAGGTGTCAATTTGCCGAGTGCGAATAGCTGGTTCACCCCCAAACGAAGGGCTTCTTCGCCAATTTCGCCATGCAGGCGGACAGCGTCTTCTCCCAACTCTCCCATGTCGCCTAGCACCAGAATTTTTTTACCGGTGCTCTGCGCTAATACCTTGAGAGCGGCGCGCAGAGAGGCTGGATTAGCGTTGTAACTGTCATCTATCAGCATCGCACCATGCAGTGCAGCTTTATGCTGCAAACGAGCGGCCACGCCAGAGAAGTTTTCCAGCCCTGCCACAATCGCTGGCAAAGGCACATGCAAGGCCAGCGCTGCAGCAGTAGCGGCCAGCGCGTTACGAACATTGTGTTCTCCCGGTACTTGCAGCTGTGCACTGAAGCTATCCTGCGGCAGACTCACTTCGATATGTGCGCCATAGCCCTTTATCTGCCATTGCGCATGTACCGCTACACTTTTTCCCAGGCCGAATTCAATAATCTTATGGCCGTCAGCTAAATCGCGCCATAGCGGTGCGTAAGCGTCATCTGCATTAATTACCGCAGTGCCGTGAGGCGACAATCCAGTGAAAATTTCTCCTTTAGCGCGAGCCACCGCGTCCACAGAACCCAATCCGGCCAAGTGTGCGCTGCCCGCATTGTTTACGATGGCGGCATCAGGCCGCGCCAACCGGGTCAGGTATTCAATTTCTCCCTTGTGGTTCATGCCCATTTCGATCACCGCATAACGATGCGCGGCGCGCAGCTTAAGCAAGGTCAATGGCACACCAATGTCATTGTTGAGATTTCCAAGCGTTGCTAAAACTGCGTCATCATTACCCGTTGCCGCGCGCAATATGCTTGCCAACATTTCCTTCACAGTAGTTTTGCCGTTACTGCCGGTCACAGCCACCAATGGAACGTTGAGCTGCTCACGCCAATGTGCCGCCAGATGACCTAATGCCATGCGCGTGTCTTCGACCAGCAGCAATGGACATGGTGAATCAGCGCCTCGATAACTTGTAGTTTTTACCAATGCAGCGACTGCACCGCTTTGAGTAGCACTGGCAACAAATGATGCCCCGTCGTAGTTATCTCCCTGTAACGCTATAAATAGATCGCCTGCATTAATTGCGCGACTATCGCTGGAGACGGAAGTAAACAATATATCGTGGCCGACAAGCTCGAAGCCCAACACTTGAGCTGCCTGCGATAGCAGCATCATGACCGCTCCTCTCCGCACCAAGCCAGCAACGCGCGCTGCGCGACCTCGGCATCGCTGAATGGATATTTTACCCCCTTGATTTCTTGATATGATTCGTGACCTTTACCGGCAATCAGTACGATATCCATCGCATGTGCGCTGAGTACTGCTTGTGCGATGGCTGAAGCGCGATCTTCGATAATTTGGTATGAGCTGTTCGTTTTACTGGTACTAGATGTAATGCCGGACACAATAGCTGTGATAATGTCGAGCGGCACTTCACTGCGCGGGTTGTCGCTGGTGATAATAGAGATGTCTGCCAGCTTGGCTGCGATTGCCCCCATTATCGGGCGTTTGCCACGGTCGCGGTCACCACCACAACCGAACACACAAATTAATTTGTTGCGGTAAGTCCCGACAATTTCATGTCTGACCACTTCACGCACGGCTTGCAACACTTTTTCCAGTGCATCAGGGGTGTGTGCATAGTCCACCACCACAGTGGGTCGATCTCTATCACCAAAAGTCTGCATGCGCCCGGGCACCGCACTGACATGCGACAATTCGCGCAGCGAATCACTTAACGTCATTCCGCTCACCAGCAACACCGTCATAACGCCCAACAGATTGGCAACATTAAAGCGTCCGATCATTGTGCTATTCAGCTCACCACCCCCCCAGCTTGAATGTATTTGCAAGCAGAATCCATGCGCATCCATGCGTAATGCGCCACCGTAAACCATGCGTAAACCGAGGCGCTCGGCTAGAACTAAGGATGCATCGTTAAGGCCGTAGCCCATCACTTCCACTCCTTTGTCCTGTAGTTGTTCGGCAATCTCGGCACCAAATTCATCATCCAAGTTGAGGACTGCGTATTTAAGCTTTGGCCAATCGAATAAGCGGCGCTTGGCCGTCGCATAGCTATACATGTCGCCGTGATAATCGAGATGGTCTTGGCTGAGATTAGTAAGAAGCGCTACATCGTATTGCACCCCATTCACGCGTCCCTGATCCAAGGCATGAGAGGATACTTCCATGGCGACAGCCTGCGCGCCCTGCGCGAGAAAGTCGGCTAATAATTCATGTAGGCGGACGGCATCGGGTGTGGTGTTCAGGGTGGGCTGTAAAGCTGAGTGAAAGCCGTTACCCAAAGTACCTATCAGCGCGGCCTTTTTACCCAGAGCGCAAAATGATTGTGCAATCCAGTGGCAGCATGATGTTTTACCATTAGTGCCGGTAATACCGACTACCCACATTTTTTTCGAGGGGCTACCATAGATATGGTGGGCAATCTCTCCGGCATGATGGCGAAGATCGGCGACGGCCAAATTGGGCAGCTGCCATGCTTCGTTCCAGCTAAAGCCATGAGCTTCCCAGATCACTGCATTGGCGCCATTTGCAATAGCCTGCTTAATGAACTGACGCCCATCTGCCTTGCTACCGGGGTAGGCGATGAATGTATCACCTGGCGCAATCGCGCGGCTATCTGTCACTAGCCGTGTGACATTCACACCGAGGGAGGAAATGAGGTCAGCATGGAAGCTCACACTTCCTCCTTCACGAAATCGCCAAGTGGTGGGCTTAATACATTTCCGAGCTGGGTATCATTAGGCACATTGAGCAAGCGTAGCGCCGCTGCCATTACATTACTAAATATAGGTGCTGCGACCATACCTCCGTAATGCTGACCATTGCTCGGCTCATTAATCATCACTGCCACGACCAGTCGTGGTTTGGATGCGGGCGCTAATCCGACAAAAGAAGAAATATATCGATTGATATATCGCCCCCCTTCTAGCTTGTGCGAAGTGCCGGTTTTGCCCGCTACGCTGTATCCATTGATCTGTGCCAGTGGCGCGGTGCCACCTGGCAGAACTGCCAGTTCCAGCATGTTGAGTATTTCGCGTACAGTGGCATCCGAATATACTTTTTTGCCGCTCTCAGGAGGCACCTCCAGCTTAAGCCATGACACTGGCATCAATTCACCATTGTTTGAAAATATGGTATAGGCGCGTGCCAGTTGTAACAGGCTGACAGAAATGCCGTGGCCATAGGAAATTGTAGCTTGCTCAATAGGCCGCCACTTTTTGTAATCGCGCAATCTACCCGCCGCCTCGCCGGGAAAACCACTGCCGGCCTGTGTACCAAAACCACTTTCGTTCAGGCTTTGCCAGATTGATTCCGGCGGCAACGATAGCGCAATTTTAGCCGAGCCTACATTACTGGATTTTTGAATCACTTGCGCCACTGTGAGTGTTTCTTCGGGATGGGTGTCATGAATCTTGTGTCTGCCTACCAGCATGACCCCATTCTCGGTATTGATAATGGTTTGTGGCGTCAATTTGCCGGCCTCCAGCGCCGCTGCCACTGTGAAAGGCTTAAGCGTGGAGCCCGGTTCGAACAGGTCAGTCACAGCATGGTTACGCAGCACTTTGAGGTTGGTTTTGGCGCGATTATTGGGGTTGTAACTAGGCCAATTGGCCAACGCTAATACTTCGCCGCTTTGAGCATCCAGCACTACAATGGAGCCAGCTTTAGCATTATGTTGCTCGACCGCCAGCTTTATTTCTCGGTAAGCCAAATATTGGATTTTACTGTCTATACTCAAAGCCAGATTGCTGCCCGGCTTAGGTGCGCGAATACTGGTGACGTCTTCGACAATATGGCCCTTACGATCTTTGATTACGCGTTGACTACCCGCTTTGCCACCGAGTTGATTCTGCAATGCCAGTTCCAGTCCTTCCTGGCCGTTGTCGTCCACGTCAGTGAAACCGAGCAGGTGTGCCGTTATATCTCCTCCCGGATAATAGCGACGATACTCACGCCTTAGTGAGACACCGGGTATGCCCAGTTTCACGATTTTTTCCGCCTTTTCGGGTGGTAATTGACGCTGGAGATAAACGAAGTCACGCGTAGTGTCGAATAAACGACTCTTCACTTCTTTTAAGTCCATACCCATAATTTGCGCCAACTGAATAACTTGTTGTGGTGTCGCTTCCACATCCTGCGGGCTAACCCAAATAGATTCCACGGGCGTACTAATGGCCAGTGGCTCACCATTGCGGTCTGTAATCATGCCGCGGTGCGCGCTAATGTCCATGATACGGCTGGATCGTGCATCCCCTTTTTGTTGCAGGAAATTATTGTGGATACTTTGCAAATAAACTGCGCGTGCGATCAATGCTGCCATGCCAAATAGCAACAAAACAAATAACAGTTGAGAACGCCACCGCGGCAATGTTGCAAGTTTTGCGGCCTGTATGTTGATGGAATTATTCATGGTTGCGTTAAAGTTTCACTCAGGTCTTTAGCACGAATAAATTGGATTTGTGGTCCTTTCGGTAGCTGCATTTGCAACTTGTCGACAGCGATTTTCTCCACCCGCGCCGACATCGCCCAAGTGCTTTGCTCAAGTTGTAGTTGCCCCCATTCCACTTCCATCTGCTGCGCGCGATCCTTTTCCTTTTGTAATTGCGCAAACAATTTGCGCGCTTTGTCTTGCGAGGTCACAACACTTAGCGCACAAGCGACCACCATAATCAAGAGCAATAGACGTACTTTAGTCATCTGCTCCTCCTGCTTTTTCTGCTATGCGCATCACCGCACTGCGCGCCCTTGGGTTAATTGTCACCTCCTGCGAAGTGGCGCGAATTGCTTTGCCAATCAGTCGCAGCCTGTCTTTTGGCAAGTCTGCGGCACGAATCGGCAAATCACGCGGCAGCTTGTCCCCTTGCGCCATGTCGCGCAGAAAATGCTTCACCATGCGGTCCTCTAACGAATGGAAGCTGATGACCACGATACGTCCACGTGGTCTTAGGCAGTCCACACATTGCTGGAGAACCTGCGCAATTTCTTCGAGTTCTTGGTTGAGATAAATCCGTATAGCTTGAAAGGTTCGCGTCGCCGGATTTTTCCCGGGTTCACGTGTGCGCACTGCTTGAGCAATAATTTCGCTGAGCTGACGTGTAGTGGTAATGGATTTCTCTTGGCGTGCAGCAACAAGCGCTCTTGCAATCTGTGCAGCAAACCGTTCCTCGCCATAGTCATTTATAACCTCCC
>JBDSEJ010000021.1:0-11894 GCA_039920105.1 Candidatus Nitrotoga sp.
CATTGCGGAAGCGCTCAGCTTGGATGCCTTTGCCGCCTACCGTAAGCTAGTATATGAGACTCCGGGTTTTACCGATTATTTTTTCGATGCAACACCGATCCGGGAAATTGCAGAACTCAACATTGGCAGTCGCCCCTCCTCGCGCAAAGCATCTAACAACATTGAAGACTTGCGTGCTATTCCCTGGGTGTTCAGTTGGAGCTTGAACCGTGTAATTTTACCGGGCTGGTATGGCTTTGGCAGTGCGATACAACAATTTATCGAACGTGAAGGCGAAGCCGGCCTGAAGCAACTACAAGCCATGTATCAAAACTGGGCATTTTTTCGCGGTCTGCTCTCCAACATGGACATGGTTCTGTCCAAAACCGATATGGGCATTGCTTCACGTTATGCAGAATTGGTACCGGATGAAGCCTTACGTCACACCATCTTCAATATGATAGAGACGGAATGGCAACGCACTGTGGACATGCTGTTCGCCATTACCGGCGCGACCACATTGCTGGAAGGCAACCCAACCCTGGCGCGCAGCCTCACCACGCGTACTCCCTATATTGACCCGCTTAACCACCTGCAAGTGGGGTTATTGCACCGCCACCGTTCGGGCGATAATAATTACTTAGTCAAACGTGGGATACACCTGACGATTAATGGAATTGCGGCAGGATTGCGGAATAGCGGATAATTGGGGCTATGTTATTGCCACCCATTTTCATGTTGCCGTGTATGAGTTTTAATACATTCAATCGGTTTGCTGATACTTGTACTTACATGCATTTTAACTGCAACAAGCTATAATTTTTGGTTGGTTTGGCATGATGCATGGCTCAACCAGCCACTTAACCAAACTCTTTCACAATAAACTGTTGCCTGCGACTGATCGGCAAGGTCTCGTTCAATTTCTTGAGATTGACTGCCCAGTATGAGTCACCGCTTTTCTCATCGACAATTTTTTCAAAGCCGACGATTTCGTCTTTAGCCACCAAACAATTGCGATGAATGCGAATGAAACGTATGGCAAACTCCTTTTCCAACGCGCCGAGTGTCTCTTCAACCAGATACTCGCGTTCCACAGTGCGCAGAGTAACGTACTTGAGCTCGGCACGCAGATACATCACCTGTTCGATGGGAATAAGGTGAATCTTGCCACGCTCGTGAATTGCAATATTTTTGCGCGGCTCAGGAGTAAGTTCCTGTAGTTTTTCGCCTCGTAAAGGCACAGCAGAACGCGTCCGGGTGAGAGCATCTAATAAACGTCCGATCCGAATAGGTTTTAGCAAATAATCAATGGCATGCAACTCAAAAGCCTGAATAGCGTAAACGTCATAAGCTGTGGTGAAAATGATTGCTGGCGGCGTAGGGAGCTTGTTGAGATGCCGCGCCAACTCGATGCCATCCATTTGCGGCATACGGATATCTACCAACACCACATCAACTTGCACTCCAGACAACTTATCCAGCGCCTCGTATCCGTTACCCGCTTCGCCCACAAGTTGCAGCGGCATTTGTTCTGAGCAATCTGCCAGCAGGTCCTTAATGCGATTACGAGCAGGCGGCTCGTCATCCACTATAAAAATAGTGAGGGGGCTTTCAACATCGTTCACTGGGCTCTCCTTAAGACAACACCTGAAAACACACCCCTCACCTTCACGCAAGAGTTTTAACTCTAATGTTTATCACGCAAAAAAAAAGGGCTTTGGAATCTCCTGAACATAAGGCAGCTTGATATGCACACGGTAGAAATCCTTGCCGATCTCCACCTTATAACTTGCCTCGACATCGAATTGCAGTGCTAAACGTTCACGTATATTGCTCAATGCCATTTTATTTCCTACATGGTGACCACCTTGTTCCTGACGCGGGTTATAAACCTCGAGGTGCATCTCATTTCCGTTGCGATACAGCTTAATATCGACAAACCCGTCCTTGGCCAGCGGCTCTATACCGTGATACACGGCATTTTCAAGTAGCGGCTGTAATACCAGTGGTGGCAACAACGCATCATCAGGCATGTTTTCCGTGTACCAGTTTACCTTCAGTCGTTCGCCCAAGCGCAGCTGTTCAAGCGCGAGGTACTGACGCGCAAGTGCCACTTCTTGTCGCACAGTCACTAAATCATCATCCTGTGCCATAGCCATACGGAACAGGTCAGCCATATCCTCCAATGCAGTCTCAGCACGCTTGGGGTCGGCTCGAACGATACCAAGCACGGCATTAATACTGTTAAACAGGAAGTGTGGGCGGATACGAGCCTGCAAAGCTTGCAAGCGCGCTGCATCAACGGCAGGGGAAAGCACACGGACCCGAAATCGAAAATAAACTAGCAATAGGCCGGCAATAACACTGCCGAGCAAGGCATTACGTCCAGAATAAAAATTCCCATGCACTATGGTGTACAGGGACAATTTACCCCCCAAATGATAAACCATTAGAGTGACAGTCATTGCCAATAACAGCACTACAGCAGTGCCCTTCTTGTAGGTCAGCCGCTCTAACCAGGGGTTAAGCATGAACAACAACGACAAGTTCAACAACAACACGGGTTGCAGCAACGCTGAAAGACCTAGCATGCGCGCTACAATATCCTGCCAAGACGTTGCCTGCGCAATGGCAACCAACAGCACCATGCCATTGACTAACAATAGACTCCGCAACATGACACCCCAATTACGAAAATCGGGTAACGCATCGGACAGCGTGTTTTGATTTATACTTTGCACATTTGGCATGACAGATCTATCTCTGTATATGCCACACATTCTGGACAAGAGACGATGACTAAGCAAGACAATAAAACCTGGTCGGGACGATTTACTGAACCGGTAGCGGAGCTGGTAAAGCGTTATACAGCTTCGGTGGAGTTTGATAAACGACTGGCACCGTTCGACATTCATGCATCGCTGGCTCATGCACAAATGCTGGAAACATGCGGCATAATCACCCCACAGGATTTAACTGATATCCGTCGTGGAATGGCACAAATCGAACTTGAGATTCTCAACGACACATTCGCTTGGTCGCTCGACCTGGAAGACGTGCATCTAAATATCGAAAAGCGCTTGACCACTCTAGTAGGCGATGCAGGCAAGCGTTTGCACACCGGGCGCTCGCGCAACGACCAAGTGGCAACCGATGTGCGCTTGTATTTGCGCCGCGCCATCGACGAGCTGCACGAACTCCTTCGCAGCTTACAATCTGCAATAATTGATCTTGCCATTCAGCACACGCATACCATAATGCCCGGCTACACCCATTTACAGGTAGCGCAACCGGTGAGTTTCGCGCATCACCTGATGGCATATTTCGAGATGCTTAAGCGCGATGCGGAACGTCTCATCGATTGTCGAAAGCGTGTCAACCGCCTGCCACTTGGTGCGGCCGCATTGGCAGGCACCAGCTATCCGATTAAGCGTGAAATGGTAGCGGAACTTCTTGGTTTCGAAGGAATATGTGAAAACTCACTAGACGCAGTATCTGATCGAGATTTCGCCATCGAATTTATCGCTTGCGCAGCGCTTACCATGACACACTTATCACGCTTGTCAGAAGAATTGATCCTGTGGATGAACCCGCGCTTCGGCTTCATCGACATCGCGGATCGTTTCTGCACAGGATCATCCATCATGCCGCAGAAAAAAAATCCAGACGTTCCGGAACTGGTACGTGGCAAAACCGGCCGCGTGAACGGTAATTTAGTAACATTATTAACACTAATGAAAGGCCAGCCACTGGCCTATAACAAAGACAACCAGGAAGACAAAGAACCCTTGTTTGATACCGTAGATACACTAACCGACACCTTGCGCATCTACGCCGACATGGTTGGCGGCATCACTGTCAAACCGGCAGCCATGCGCGACGCTGCTTTACAAGGTTATGCCACGGCCACAGACTTGGCCGATTATATGGTCAAGAAAGGATTGCCGTTCCGCGACGCACACGAAGCGGTCGCGCTGGCGGTGCGCTTTGCCGAGCAGCGCAATTGCGACCTGAGCGACTTAAAGCTGGAAGAACTACAACAGTTCTCGCCACTTATTACCGATGACGTCTACTCTGTGCTTACGCTGGAAGGTTCGTTGGCCAGTCGCAATCACATTGGTGGCACGGCACCTCAGCAGGTTGAAACTGCTATCGCGCGAGCGCGCAAATACCTCGCAGAGCCAAATTAAATATTAAAAAAGGCGACCTTGCGGTCGCCCAGAAAAAATCCAAAACCACAACCCATTGCTCTATGAATAGAATAATTTCTTCAACTCTCCATTATTATACATCTCGTTCACAATGTCGCAGCCACCGACAAATTTGCCATGTACATAGAGCTGAGGAACAGTTGGCCAATCAGAATACTCTTTGATACCTTGGCGAATTTCAGGATCAGCGAGCACATCAACGGTGAAGAGTCCTGTCACGCCGCATGCCTTGAGAATTTGTACTACATTGGCAGAAAATCCACACTGTGGCGACTCTGCTGTGCCTTTCATATACAACACCACAGGATTACCGGTTACCTGTTCTTTGATAAGCTCTTGCACGTCCATGTTATAGCCTCTAAAAATTAGTTGAGTGTTTCACTGGGTATATTATCAGCACGTTCATTGTCGGGTCAAGGATTACGCAGGAGTAAGAGAGGGCGAATGTCCGCCGAGCACTGTCAACTGACGAGCACCCAGACCGCAGAGTCAAGAGTGCCTGTTCCACCGTTGTAACACCACGCATAACCATTTCTTGCCCGTATCCATACCGATTTTCACCTTCATTTTCTCAACATGCTTTTCTTGTTCACAGCTTCAATGTTTAAGGTACGAGGCGCGCTATTATTTTGCCCGCTGGACCGCAGTGAGGGTTATAGCAAACCCCGTTCAATCTCGTGAAGATAAATAAAGTCCGGTGCTTTTACACCAGCTTTTTTCCTGATTTCCACCAATTCCGGAGATTCGAAGAAACGCCGGGCATTGTCCAGTGATGACCACTCTGAAAAGTGGACGATGTTATTTGCATCGTTGTCGTAACGCAGCAACTGGTAGCTGATTTCTCCCGCCTGCTTTCTGATGAATACTGCCTGGTCAAATACCGCTTTCCATGCTGGGTAGGACTCGACCTCGTGAATGATTAAAACGTGTTGCATGTGAGCCTTTCTGTCAAATAACCCGGGCGTTATGTCTTCATTTTTTTGGATCGCTTATATGCTGTATATCTACAAGATTCCAATCACCACTGTTGCGATATAGTCGTTTTCCCTGGTTCGGATAATCTGCGACATCTTGTTGAAGTCGTTGTCCCATGACAAGACAGACCAATGTTTCATCACCATCATTAGCAATAACGTGTGCCGCCGTATTTCGCGGAAAGCCAACGAAATCGCCTTTCTCGAATTGATAGGAATCGCCCTCAATGACAAGGGTGCCTTTCCCAGAAAGCACGTACACACATTCTTCCTCGTAATGGTGTTTATGATATTCAGTTGTGCTCTTTCCTGGCACGACGTAAATTATATGTACGCCAATTTGATTCAGACCAATTGCATTGCCCAAGGATTTATTGATGCGCACAGCGTTTGAATTCAGAAAGTGGACCTTGCGATCCCCGGCCATTTCCTCAATGTCAGCCGCTTTAAGAAGCAATTTGCGCGTTTGCATAATTCCCCTCATCAGGTTTAGAGTCAAGGCGCACATCAGACTGCTTTTCCAGCACTTCTATTTTTAGGGCTGGATTTTTAGGGATGCCGACGCCTTGCGAAAGTGGATAGTCCATTATAGAACCTGTTTGCCGATAGCCACGCCGCAAATAGAAGGCAATGAGTTCACTTCTTGTAGACACAACAACCATGATAAATTTCTCTGCACCGAAAACTTCAATGGCGTACCGTTCAGCCTGAGCAAGCATTTGCTTGCCCGCTCCGGCACCTTGCAGTCCTGGCTTAACCGCAAGCATTCCAATGTGGCAATTACTGCGATCTTTTTCGACATGAACACAAGCCACAATTTTTGAATTTTTGAGGCCGACAAGAATAACGGAATTGAGCTTTGATAGGGTTTCCGTAATTTGACCGGCACTCGTTCTGCTGCCCGCCACTAAGTCGGACTCATGCGTCCAGCCGGACGCACCGGACTCTGGGCGATACGCCTCGTTAACGAGATTGGCTATTACCTCGGAATCCCAATTACCGGCTATGCAGAATGTACCAATACACATATTTCGGGTTGCCCTAACATAAAACTGAAAAACGCCAGCGACCTAGCGCAAAGTATTCCCCTCGACTCGGGCTGGACCTCACTCTTCGGGCAACAACTGTGGGTCCCACACGACCTCCCAGAGATGATGATCGGGATCTTGAAAAAAACCGCCGTATCCGCCCCAAAAGGGTCTTCTGCGCTGGCTTGACGATATTCGATCTTCTTCAAACTAGCGCACTGCGCGCCATACTGGCAGAACCCCGAATACCCCTCGATCTCTGCCATCAGATCACTGGTGGCAGGTATGCCTGAGCTATCGTCTGATTTCTATCCGGTTGGCACATCCGGTACTCATCCATCGCGCTATTCCTCCCGTGAAATCAAAATATGGCGATAGCCGTGTTCTTTAGTCTGCTTCAACGGCACCAAGATAACCGCGCCGAAATGCGGTATCCAGTTGCTGGACATAAAAGGCGATCCAGGTATACGTGGGGGCATTTACTTCGGGTGATGGGTTGATAGGTTCGTTATCCCGATTAATTATGGTACGCCATGCGTGATCCAGATTGGGGTGCAACTTTTCCAATACACGGGCGGCTTTACCGGCGTGCCGCATGTTACTGCAACGTTCATCGAATGAAACGGCATGTCGGTGTATCGCCGTGGCACCCGCAACGAACTGGGAATATCCGCCGCTCGCCGCCCAACGTAAACCGAATTCAAAGTCGTCCCAGGCATCGTTCAAAAAGCGCCCATCAAAACCGTCAAGCGACTGGAATTTTGCTTTCTTGATTGAGGCATTTCCGGCATAGAAGAATGTCTTGGGCCAGACTGCCAAAGTACGGCGCATGGGAACGCCAAATATTTTGCCGGAGTCCTCCAGCCAACGCGCGAATATGTCTTTTCGGAAATTATCCGGGAACAACCCCGGGCCTATGCCCACAGCATTAAGATCAGGGTTTAGCGTGTGGTATTCCGCATACGCGGCAATCAAACCGGGAGAGGGATCGAAATCGTCCGCAAGAAACACCAGAAGGTCACCATCGGCCTGAGCAGCCGCCATGTTGTTTTGGATCGCCCTTGCCGGACTTGGACAGCGGACTAATGAAGCCGAGATCATTGGATTATGTTGGCTAAATTCAGCGAATGCCTGTGATGTGGAGGTCTTGTTTTGACCATCAACAAATATAAACTCGAACGCCTCACGGGGATAGGTCTGGGCTGCGACGGAAGCGAAAAAATTCTGCTGTTTGTGGTTATAGGCATCGGGTTCGGACGCCACGATTAAAGAAACACGCATGAATCATCTCCAATCCGGATAGAGGGAATTTGAGAAAGTGGAACCTGAAGCGCCAGTTCCACCAGCGCAATGGGTAAGTGTTGCAGCGCATCGGTTGCGCCAAGTAGGGCAAGCAGCTCGTTGCCCCAGTTGGCAAGTGTGGGTGCAAAAGGATTTGGCCAAGTGGGTTGCGTTTGGGCCAGGCGGATGAATGCTGCCATAACTTTGCCCTGTTCCATGCGTGGCGCATTGTCTGCTTCGGTAATGGTATTGCGATCATGTACCCGGTAATCGTATAGCGGCTGCGGCACTACAACCGGCTCGGACTGCAGCGTTGCACGCAGGCAAAAATCCCAATCATGGTTATAGCGATAGTCGCGAAATCCACCCAGGGTTTCCCAGAGATGTTTGCGAAACATCAGATTACCGCTGGAAATGGCAGAGTTCGCACGCAGCATCGCCAGGCCCAATGTGTGAGACATGACTGTTGCATTCTGGGCTGCCATCAGTGCGGTGAAGCGCGCATCGGCAAGTCGACCAAGGGGTTGGCCAGAAGGGTCTATATAGGAAACACGCGCGTAGCCCCAATCGGCATTGTTTTCCAGCAACATAAGCAGCATCGTCGCTATACGTTCCGGCGGCAGTCGGTCGTCGGAATTAAGCAACTGGATAAAATCACCCTTGGCTAATGCAATACCTTGGTTCAGGGTAGCGGCAGCCCCCCGGTTTTCGCGAGCAATGAACGTTACCGGAAACGGGGCAGCAACAAGCGCAGCACGACAGACTTCAATCGTGCCATCGTTGGAACCGTCGTCAATCACGATTAGTTCCAGCGGGGTTTGTGTCTGGGTAAGCACTGACGCGATTGCCTCGGCAACATAACGTGCGTGCATGTAAGTCGGCATCACTACCGACACGGTTGGAAGATTCGAAGGAGGCGCCTGGCTACACTGGGCTTTATTTGCTTTGGTGTTTGTTAATGCCGGATGCATGCATCGGTACTCGATGAGTTTGTTTTGCAAGAACGTAGACAACGGATCCGGGCAGACAGACGCCAATAGCAAGCCAAGATTAGTCCAGAAACCGGGGAAATGCACAGCGGAGGTGGAGAGCAAAGCCGCAAAGGCCGCGCGCGATTCATCCATGAGACCGAGTTGGTAAAGTGTAACGGCTCGCATGTGAGCGACTTCCCAATCTTCGCTCCGTTCCAGTAGGATGGCATCGTAAGCCTCGATAGCCTGAAAAAACTTGCCCTCTCTTTGCAAGGCTAGCCCCACTTGACGATTGCACTCGTATCTCGCTGCCATTGTTGACTGGCTATTGCCCAGAAAACCACAGCAGTGCTTGTAGCGCTGCCCACTTTTGCAAGGACAAGGCGCATTCCGCGACGAGGCAGGGATTCCGATTTGATTGCGTATTAACGTCATAAGGTAAGCATGGCCAGGCAAATTTACAGTTTTTTAATGAGGAATGTTTTCGTGCTGGATACGCGCGATATCTCAGCGATTATGCGTGACCAATCATCAAAAAGCTGCTGAGGATTCATGATTGAAATGCCATGTTTATATTGGCTTTACTAATTGATAAAGCTTGCCTTTGCTTCAAATCGCAGCCTAGCATATTGCCCGAGAAGTGGCTATATCCTAACTAGCTGTTGCAGCTATGATTTTGGCAGTTGCCTGATAAAAAATTGTCCTGCGAATTTATAAAACTGCCTTAAGCATTATTAAATATGCGATGTGGCAAGTGCTTGCTGGTTCCGTGGCGCTATGTTCGACGGCGTACAGACCTGGAGATCATTTCGATGGCATGCTCACCACGGATTTATAGACAAATACATATGTGTACAGCGTAAAAAATTCACCAGCCGAGTACATTCAAATCCAATAATTAGCACTTTGCCCTTAAGCACCCTGCAAGTACCGTAGCGAATCGCAGCAATGCGGTCAGACTTTCTTCTCTATTCTTCACATAAACGCAATTTTATAGGTATGCCAAAAAGAAAAGAAAAAATTAAGATGAGTGAGACTAAGAACGGCACAGTACCGTCTGGTGCGCTGGTTTTATTCGGTGTGACAGGTGATCTCGTATGCAAAAAAATTTTTCCGGCGCTCTATGCAATGGTGAAACTTGGCGTCCTGAATGTTCCGGTAATCGGTGTCGCATCATCTCAATTGAGTCTGGCACAACTGCGAAAACGGGCGACGGAGAGTATAAAAAAATCCGGTAAGATCGATGATAAGCAGGCCCTGAGTCATCTTCTTTCACTTCTCCGCTACGTGGCGGGCGACTATAAAGACTCGGCCACATACCAGGCGATCAAGGAGGCGTTGGGAGATGCCAAGCATCCAGCGCATTACCTTGCCATACCGCCAGAACTTTTCGGGGTGGTTATAAACGGACTCGGCGAAGCTGGATTAGATGAGGATGCGCGAGTTATAGTGGAAAAGCCGTTCGGCCGTGATCTGGCATCCGCGCGTGAGCTTAACTCCATTGCAAAAGCGGTCTTTCCGGAAAACTCAATATTTCGTATCGACCACTACCTTGGCAAGGAGGCGATCATGAATATCCTATATTTTCGCTTCGCCAATTCTTTCCTGGAGCCAATCTGGAATCGCAACAGCGTTGCTAGTGTGCAAATAACGCTAGCCGAAGATTTTGGCGTGGAAGGTCGTGGTGCATTCTACGAAAGTGCTGGCTGTCTGCGCGATGTCATTCAGAACCACCTGTTTCAGGTCGTCGCACTGCTTGCGATGGAGCCGCCGGCATACCAAGGTTATGAAGCCGTACATATTGAGAAGGCAAAAGTCTTTAAAGCCATGTGCCCGCTAAAGCCCGACGACTTGGTGCGCGGCCAGTATGTTGGTTACCTGAAGGAGCCACGCGTGGCGAAGGGATCCGACGTTGAAACTTTCTGTGCTCTGCGGCTGTTCATTGACTCGTGGCGTTGGGCGGGCGTACCTTGGTACCTGCGTTCCGGCAAATGTCTGGCTGCTACGGTGGCAGAAGTACTGATCCAGCTGAAGCCGCCGCCACAAAGGCTGTTCGACGACTCAGCTCCGACGAATTGTCGAGCCAACTATCTGCGCTTTCGGCTCTCTCCCGGTTTCGCGATAGCCCTTGCGGCTCGTGTTAAACGCGCAGGCAAGGAGTTCGTCGGCGATCAGCACGAACTTGATTTGTTTTGTAAAACTCCGAAAGAAGAAACACCCTATGCGCGGCTCCTGACAGATGCTATGGCCGGGAACGGCACGCTGTTTACCCGCGAGGATGCGATTGAGTCTGCCTGGGCAGTGGTCGAGCCAGTACTTAAGGACTCGCACCCAGTACTGCCCTATAAGTCTGGCAGCTGGGGGCCAAAGCAGTCTGATGCGTTGATCGCAGCAGACGGATGTTGGTTAAACCCCATACCAGGGCAGACTGAAAAATGATCTTTGCGGGTGAGTTGGTTTTATTTTTGGGCGGGGCATCACACAGCCTCTTTACAACTGCATCGAAGTTGATATCGAGGGTGAGCTTGGCGATAAAAGCCGAGGACGGTATGGGGCCGCTTTAGTATCTCTCGGCACAGAGCTTAAATTTGACTGCAGGTAAGTCACCTGCTCGCCAGCTGACTTAACGGTGCAATGCATAGGCGACCTGACAATTTTGACTGTCCCAAATTGCTCAGTTCTATCTAAACAATTCATACATGACAGGAGAAACCATGAAACCCACACAACAACTGCATAATCTTGGTCAGCGACTTTGGCTCGACAACATCACACGGGAACTTCTGTCCAGCGGCACTTTACGTCGATATATTGACGAATTATCTGTAACGGGGCTCACTTCAAACCCCACGATCTTTGATAACGCCATTAATAAGGGTGCTTTTTATGATGAATCAATCAGACAAAAAACACTGGCGGGTAAATCAGGCGAAGCACTGTTCCTTGAGCTGGCCCTGGAGAATTTAACCCAGGCGGCCGATCTATTTCGTCCGATTCACGATGCCACTGGCGGGGTTGATGGCTGGGTATCGCTGGAAGTTTCGCCTTTGCTGGCCGACGATACGACCGGCACCATCAATGCAGCAATACACCTTCATGCGCAAGCAAAACGTCCCAATCTTTTCATCAAGATTCCAGGCACCCGTGCAGGTATCCCTGCGATAGAAGAGGCCATTTTTGCGGGCGTGCCGATCAATGTCACATTGCTGTTCTCACGCGAGCATTACATCGCAGCAGCTGAAGCGTATATGCGCGGTATAGAACGACGCATCGCCAACGGCCTTGACCCTGTAGTTAATTCCGTAGCCTCAATTTTTGTCAGCCGCTGGGATGTCGCTATCAAAGAAAAGATTCAGCCTGGACTAAGCAATCGTCTAGGCATTGCAATCTCCATGCGCACCTACAAAGCCTATCGCGACTTGCTCGCATCACCGCGTTGGCAGAAGCTGG
>JBDSEJ010000022.1:0-3071 GCA_039920105.1 Candidatus Nitrotoga sp.
TCTAGTTGATAAACTTGATAACTTGATCTTGGTTAAGCCGCCTGCACCATATCGAGTCATGATAGTTGATAATTTGGAATCACTTACTGCTTATTATGCTACGGTATTGGAGCAGGCGGGAATGGTGGTGAAAGTAATCAACAACCCAGTTGATGTAATAATTCAGATGCTTGAATTTGCTCCCGACCTGATTCTGCTTGATCTTTATATGCCAAAATGTAGTGGCTTGGAATTGGCAAAGGTAATAAGGCAGTTTGATGCATTCGTTAGTATCCCGATCGTTTTTCTTTCAGCCGAAAGTGATCTCGACATACAGCTTTTCGCCATAGGTTTGGGAGGGGATGATTTTCTAACCAAGCCAATACAACCGCAACATCTGATTTCTTCTGTAACCAGTCGAATCCGGCGCTCCCTTATTCTGCGTTCTTTTATGGTTCGCGACAGCCTGACTGGATTACTCAATCACACATCCATACAAGATCATCTGGATCATGAAATTGTTAGGTCCAAGCGGCAGGGAACCCCCTTAGCCTATGCGATGGTTGACATTGATTATTTTAAACAAGTAAACGATACCTATGGTCATCAGGTTGGTGATCGTGTAATAAAAAGTCTCTCACGACTTCTCAAACAGCGCCTTCGCAGGACAGACATAGTCGGGCGTTATGGTGGTGAAGAATTCGCGGTTATTCTGAGCAATGCCGATGGAATTGCAGCAATGGAAGTATTAGATATCATACGCGAAGATTTCTCAAGGTTGCGCCACTTAGCTAATGGTAAAGAGTTTTTAGTTACATTCAGTTGCGGGATTGCAGATGTTTGTTACTTCAGCGATCTTTCGAAACTGGGCGCGGCGGCAGACAAAGCGCTTTTCAAAGCCAAGCTTGCCGGGCGCAATCAGGTGGTATTGGCGGATGCCCCTACGTAGAGAATAATCTGTATTTAAGTAAATAGATTATCTTAATTTAGAGTTGCTCGTTATTGGCATTCAGTAGTAATGCTCCCATGTGACTTGTTTATGTCATTCTGATTTTTTTAATCATATCTTTAAGTATGAGCGTGCTACTACAAAGCACCAATATTTCGATAGCACTAAACTAATGAATGATAGGTACTCCGGAAAAAATTAGCCTTCCCCAGCTGTGCAGGTCACTTACCTATGACCAGCCAAGACCGACAACGCACTCTCAACGACGAAATAAGTCGATTTCAGCCTGCAATCGACTTCCGGGTTTTTAGAATCGCCTTTTAAACAATTGGCTGACTTTCTTTTGCTCCACCACGAAGTATTTGAAAATGTTGAAAAGATTGTCCAGAATTGGTATATCTTTAAAAATTAATTACACAGCTAATTTTGCATTTTTTGACAGATGCATTTCAAATGCAACAGATTTTAAACTGTGAAATACTGCTATGCAGTGAGCAGAATAAAGAAAAGAATTGTGGACAAATTTAGTGGGCCAGAAAAAATCACTCAGTCATTGGAGCATAGGGACTGAGTCGATCTGATGCATATAATGCAAATAAAAGTTTACGTTTTTAAACTTTATACATTATAGTATTGGTTCAGTGGGTCTTTGCAGGAGGAATGTCAATGCACAGAACTGTATTGTTTTTACTCAGCATAATTGCTGTTTCAGCTTCAGCACGGAATGTTCCACAGACCGTGGCTCCAAATTTCACTTCGGGGCTATTGTCTACTCCAAACCTTACTCCAAGACTGCTGTCTACCCCAAGCATCACATCAGGATTGCTGACTACTCCAAATGTCACGTCGGGCCTACTTTCTTCCCCACAGTTTTCTACTCATCCTACAATTATCCCTCACACTTTCTCTGTTCCTGGAAATCAAAACTCTAACATTTCGACTCCGGAGATTATTACTCCATTTATTCCAACACCTTAAGTTGTATGCTAATGGTGGGATACAAATGTTTCTCTGTAGCGCATTTATATTAGCAGCGATTAAGAAATAAAAATGAACAAGTCTAATGCCTCAAAGCTGACAAGTTTTGCGTTTTGCTAAAAATTGAAAGAATATATGCATTGGAAATTTTAAAAGACATTAATCGCGCGGTAATGATGGAAGGCAAAAGCGAACGAGAAGGTGTATGGTGTCTGAAGATATTATCGATTGCTGAGGTGCAAACTAAACACGAGAAGTGCCAGCCTCACAGTGGAGGAAGAGTTTTTTATTTACAGAGTCAGTAATTCAGCCAGAAACGATTCAGGCATACCGCGAGACAAAGTTCGGGGTTACCGGTGAACAGTCTGTAGTTCCTGCACATCGCCGAGCACAATGAATACTATTTCGGCTATATAAATCCAACAAATTGGATTCGTGCGCCTTTATCACTGCTTGTCATCCTTGCAGCAAGTGCTTAAGCGATGCAGTCAACGCGCACCGACATGAATAACCGTGACGAAGTGCTGCCAGCTAATGGTTCAGTTCTGTCTATTATCGCGAGTTGCTAAAATGCACAGAAATCGCAACGAGAAACCGTTACAAACTAATCTCGGTAGTCGATGGAATCACTGCGCGGTTTCAAAGCTCGCTGATTACCAAAAAATTTGTATGATATTACTACCAAGGTGAACAATACAGAAATTATGGAGTGGAGTTGATCTACCGATTATGATTTATAACATATTGGAATTTTTAGCTCACTGGGGTATCACTGCGCTATCGCTATGGGTTGCGGCCCTTATATTCCACGGTATTTCATTTTCAAATAAACAATCTTTGTTTATATCGGCACTTTTGCTGGGTTTCGCCAATGCTGTCATTAGACCTGTCGTCATATTGTTTACCATTCCGTTAACAATTATCACTTTCGGTTTTTTTCTGCTGGTTATTAATGCATTAATTATGCTTCTGGTCTCAACTCTTGTTTCGGGTTTCAAGGTATCAGGATTTTGGACGGCATTTTTTGCGAGCATCTTCATTGCGGTTCTCAGTTTCTTTGTGGGACTATTCATCTTTCAGGCAGGCGACAATCCAATTATCATCCCTGCTCATAAAGGAATATACATCTGAGAAACCACTGCGAAAGGTAGTTGAGTGTTTTGAG
>JBDSEJ010000023.1:0-4891 GCA_039920105.1 Candidatus Nitrotoga sp.
AAATTTCCTCAGAGCGCGGCGTTAAGCTCAGATAGACGTGCGCCACACTCACAGGTAATAGTGAAGATTAAAACCGCATGGAATTATTTGAATGAGAAATAAAGGGTCAGGTCTAACAATCACACATTTAGAAAAATAAAGGGTCAGGTCTAACAATCACACATTTATGTTAGACTCATACCATGACAAGACCGTTAAGACTAGAATATTCTGGCGCGCTTTACCATGTCACTTCGAGAGGGGACAGGCGAGAAGACATATATTTGGATGATGTCGATAGAGAAGAATGGCTGCAAGTTTTAGGCCATGTTTGTAGTCGATATAATTGGGTGGTTCATACGTATTGCCTGATGACCAATCATTATCATTTTTTGGTAGAGACGGTAGACGGTAACTTGTCAAAAGGCATGCGACAGCTAAATGGTCTTTATACGCAACGCTTTAATAGCCGCCATGGTTTGTCTGGGCACCTTTATCAAGGTCGCTATAAAGCAATTCTGATACAGAAAGAAAATTATCTATTAGAACTGTCTAGATATGTGGTGTTAAATCCGCTGCGTGCTGATATGGTAAAGAAACTGGAGGATTGGCCCTGGAGTAGCTATTTGGCAACGATTAATGTTGTGGGTAAGCCAGAATGGTTGGATGTGGATTGGCTACTTGGTCAGTTTGGCAAGCAACGTAAATCAGCCATCAAAGCCTACGTTAAATTTGTTATGGAAGGAAAGGGTTTACCTAGTCCGCTGGATCAAACCCGACATCAATTATTACTGGGTGATGATAATTTCGTAGGGCAATACAAGCAGAACAAGAAGCCTGAAGCATTGCGGGAAATCTCAAAAGTACATAGACGAGTCTTAGCCTTGTCATTAGATGAATATAAACAAAATCACCCAAGCAGAAATGAAGCTATGGCACGTGCATACCTATCCGGCGCATATTCGATGGCTGAAATAGGGAAATATTTTGGCGTCCATTACATGACAGTCAGCAGAGCCGTGCGGCAATTTGAAGGGGAATAGCTGAGAGCAATTTAGGTTATATATGAATGTTGGGCCTGACACTTTTGTGCTGCAAAAGAAGCCCAACATGCGAGTGATTTTCTATTATTCGAATGATTCAGAATCCAACATATAGCTCCAACGGACACCTAAAAACGGCGCTTCTCATTCTTAGTCGCTATGCTTTTTGCTAGTCAGGCTTGATGTTAGGCCCTCACGGAGAATCAAAGAGTGATGGAATATCTCATCCAGATCATCCTGCTTTTGGCCACGGCGATTACTGTCGTGGTTATTTTTCAGCGCTTGCATATCCCGACCAGCCTGGGATATTTGCTGGTGGGGATGATGCTTGGGCCGCACACGATTGGGGCGGTCGTTTCCATGCCGGAGCTGGCAGCGCTCGCCGAATTCGGTGACGTTTTTCTGCTGTTCACCATAGGTCTCAATTTTTCTCTGCCTAAACTGCACGCGCTGCGACACCAGCTTCTCGGGCTGGGCACCGGGCAAGTAGCGTTTACCACGCTGGGGGTTGGGGTTGTGATGTGGCTCGCGGGGCTACCGGTTGCCGCCGCGTTCGTGTTCGGTGCAGTACATTCCTATGGCTCTTTTCCACGGCAATAAATCTCGTACTCGACGGTAATCATTGCAACCTTTTTGCGGTGCGAAGAATCAGTAGCAAAAGTCACCGTCGACTCGGAAAATGCAATGAGTCTGTGGCATCCAGCTCGGGCGCGATGCAGAGAGCGACCGTGTCTCCAGGCGGTGTCAAGCAAGTGCCTATCACCGCAATATGAGATTGTGAATTGCACGTCTTGCGTCCTTTAGAATCTGCTCGTCAACTCCAAGGGCGAGGACGAAGAAGTATTCTTCGGTGCTGAATCGAAACCATGAATCGTCGCTCATGCGCCGATACGTATGTTCCTCGCAGACCAACTCGAGCTCGTAGCCTTGCTTGGCATGTCCTTTGTCGATTATCGGCTGAACATTCTTAGGGTTCCGCACTTAGTTCCAAAGGTTTGAAACTTCGGAATTTGAAAACTCTTGTACTAACGGCGCTTCGTGGTAGACCGACCATTATTGTCGTGGGAACCGATCTTAGGCTGCTTCTGGATTCCAGAATGGCAATGATGGTTTTCATATTTGCGCCATAGTGCTGGTAGCGTTAAATATCATTTATTAAACAATAACTTGATAATAAACGGCCAACTGATGCGCACAGAAGTCGCAGGTTGCGGCACATCAACTATCGTATCGGGATGATTACTTTTGATTTACTTCTCGCCTGCCGTTCGGTGCGAGCTCCCTTGGCCTCCTCTGTGCGAAATTGGTTCAACCCGCCTGAGACGATTAATGTTCTTATGACTGGCCTACTTCCTTGCGCGGTTGGCGATACATGATAAGGCCGACAAGGACGACATACGGCAGTAATGAAAGAAATGATTTGCTGGTCGGCGGAGCGGCGTCTCCTGTCAAACCCAGTCCGACCTCGCGGCCTTCTCGTCTGGCGCCATCCACAGATCCTTCCGGCGCTACCTTGCGCACCCTCTCACGCGTAGCCGGATCTCGCTCGCTGTCGCCGGGAGCATGCTCGCCCTTCTCCTTGCCTTCGGCCGAATGGTGCTCAAGGAGCGCATTGATCTCCGAGCCCAAGAGGATCGTCAGCCCGACAATGTATAACCACAGCATTAGAACGATGACAGCGCCGATGCTGCCGTAGGTTGCGTCGTAACTGCCGAAATTTTGCGCGTAAAACGAGAAGCCAAGCGACGCCGCGATGAGCAGGATTACGCCTACCACGCTGCCGACCGTAATGAACTTGAAGCTCTGCTCGACATTGGGCGCGATGTAATAAATCAGGGCGAATGCCAGCAGTAACGCCAGCAGGATAATAACCAGACGGAATATCACGAAGAACGTCAGCAGAACCTGGCTAAAACCGTATTTTTGGCCGAGCCACTCGAGAATCTGCCCACCAAAAACGATGAGTGAGAACGCGCCAAGGATCAAGACGGCGACCATCAGACTGAGCCCAACGGCCACCGAGCGCGCCTTGATAAAACTGCGTGCCTCCTTGACGTCGTAGGTGATATTGAGCTGCTGCATGATCGCGTACATGCCCGCAGACATGGCCCAGATTGCGCCTATAAAACCGAAGGACAGCAGACCGCCTCTCTGTTCGCTAGTTATCTCCTGAACGACGCCGGTGAACATTTCTGCCGTACTCGAAGGCAGTGCCTCGCGTAGCATATCCATGATCGCCTGGTCAACGTGGTCGATCGGTAGATAGGGGATCATGGCCATCAGAGTGATCATAGCCGGGAAGATTGCCAGCGTAAGATAGTAGCCGAGAGATGCGGCGCCGTTAAAGATGTCATCTTCGCTCGTTTCATGATAGAGCTCTTTGAGGAACTCTTTGGCGGATACGCCTTGAAGCATCTGAGCACTCCTGGGTTAGACTGAAAAGGTCAGACAAATAGACAAGGGCAATTTTACATTCAAGATTGTGTCCACTCGGTGCGGCACCGCACAGAAAACATCATCTGGTTTGATTAAACTTCCACTCCGTTAAGATAAATAAAGCAATAATATTGGGAATTTAGACCTGATTGAAATTTGACGTGAATTATCCTTGCACTGAAACTTTAATACTTACTGCTTAACAATTACTGGAGGAAATCTATTATGAACCACATAAATCACATAAAAGGTGTGCTCACCGCTGCAACTTTAGTATTAGCACTTACAGCTTGCGATTCGAAGCAAGAAGATCACCGTGAAAAAGTACTGGAAAACAAGGCGGATATGATAGAAAAGAAGGCTGATACAGTTCGCGATACCGGGGAAGTTAAGGCCGACCATATTGAAAACCGGGATCCGGGGTTGAACAGTAGTGGTACCGAACATGCTGCCGAAGTAACACGCGACACTTCAGAAGCTCGCGCAGACAGACTGGATGAAAAGGCTGATCGTATTCGTGAACAAAAATAGCAGTGAAAATTGCCGTTCAGTCCATATGAGATGTTTTACAGCCTAAACCTTTCATATCGAAGCCCAACTTATTTTCGGGTCAGGAAGTCACTAAAGTCGAGCATACATTTTCTTCATGCTCGACTTTAGTCGAGACGGCACACCGGCCATAGTCTGTTCCCGCAGGCTGCTGCCTTGCAATGATTTGTTAACTGCCTCATCCAGTCCCGAGAGCAGCCTCTCTACTTCGACTTCGTGAGGCAAGACTTCGTTACTCATATCGGCATACTCTTCGGCTGCGCGCGTCGTATCGAGCAGATCCTTCACAGTGATTGTCTCGAATGCGCGCGCCGGCACATAGCGTGGCGGATTGTCCGTGGTTTCGGTGATGTATCCGGCGCGCTTGATGGCCGCGAGCACTGTTTCGACGGTAATCATCGGCACACCGATACGGTTGGGGAGATCATTTAGCGACCATGCGGGCGTATTGGTGTAGAAGTAGCAACCGATGAAAGTGGCAATCAGTAGCGCGATCTTTTCCTTTACGCAGTTGCTTAGCTGGAATTCTCGTCGGGGTGTAACTAGTAAAGCCGGGAACTGATGGTAGCAGGCAATACTGGCACCGATCAGGACAATAAGCCAGTTCAGGTATAACCAGATCATTGAGAAAATCACGATAGCGAAGCCAGCGTATATCGCGGTGTAATTGGCCGAATTTGCGATGAAGGCGGCGAATCCCCAGCCGAGTGTCTGCCACAGTATTCCGGCGACTGTAGCGCCCACCAACGCCGAACCGACGTGCACACGGGTGTTGGGCATCAGCACATAAACAAAGCAGAATGCCGCGATCAAGAACAAGAAGGGAAGCAACGTTGCTACGAATTGAATCAGGGCGCCCAGCGGTTCAATCGCCACCAACATCT
>JBDSEJ010000024.1:0-1674 GCA_039920105.1 Candidatus Nitrotoga sp.
ATAACCCCTGCGCTATAGGTGTTGTGCCCCAAACGTGCGCCAAGTGCCAGATAGACTAGACGAAGCAGCGGCACCGGCAGGAAATGCGTCCTGATGAGGGAATTGAACAGAATAAGGTAAAACAATATGTTAAGTTGTGCGGCAAAATCCTCCTTCGATCCTTCGACAATATCTCCCTCCTGCAGCGGCATGACAACCAGAAATAGCCTATAAACGACAAAAGCATAGAGATACACTAATACCATTGACGCGCCAACCAGAACCACACCACGAAAATCTCCCAGCGGCAGCGCGCCAAAAAACAACCAGGTAGTGCCAATGCCGATAACAAGGATCAATGCAAGCAGCAGCAAGAAAGTGAGGATTTGGCTAAGCGTGATCTGTCGCATAATTAGCTGAGTGGCTTTTGGATAATTGAGTTGATGGTGCCGGGGAGACGGGATTGTACAAAGGACGGAAAGCACTCGGTTGCTGAGTGGATTGTAAAAGATTTCGACATTTTACCTGCCGCCGGATGGTATGAAGCGCTGGCAAGCAGTTGCATTTCGGTTTCCCGCATGGCCTCTGGCTTTAAGTCTGTCGGCGCGCATTTAAACACCAGCGCGTGCAGTAAGGTGCCGCATAATAATCATTTTATGATAGGTCTGCGATAACGTTAGTGAAGAACATACACCGGGCAAATCGACAAGTACCGGCAGGATGGACAATATCTGCCGACGTGGCGGAGCTGCATGTAGCAAGATAGATATTGAGGCGATCTGGTGATCTTCGATCTCACCACATAGATTTGGCCTTCGACAGCGACCACCGAAGCGGCCTCGGATACTTACGATTAGATAGTAGCTGTTACGCCAGCAAAGACTTGCAGAGTAAATCCAATCCGTTCGCATTAGGCTTGTTGAAATACGCTCCATGTAAATAAACAAGTTAGCAAAGGGCTTCTACAGGCACAGCCCAAACGGATTGAATAAATCAGCACTTCCCTATACTTACCATTGTTTTAGCAGTGCCTTGGCTTCTTCTTGCTGTGGAAAACTTTTGCCGGAAGCCAATACTGTCTCGAGCTGTTTGCGCGCCTTTTGTTTATCGCCCGCCTTGGCGAGCGCAACGGCATAGTGATAGCCTATTTCCAGATCTGTTGGCGCGAGCGAGACGGCTTTTTGCAGCAGTTCGACGGCGCGTGCAGCTTTGCCCTGCTCAAGCAAAATCCAGCCCAAGGTATCCGCGATAAACGCAGCATCGGGCCTGAGCTTAAAGGCTTGCTCCGCCATATCCAAAGCTCGCGAGTCCTTTTCACGAAGATACAGCCAGGCGAGATTGTTAAGTACGACCACGTCGCCGGGCGCGCCTTGCAATAGAATCTGGTACTGCTCAATGGCTTGCTTGGCTTGCCCACGTGTCATATAGACTTGCGCTATATAGGTGCGGGAAACAGTGTCTTTCGGCTGCTCCTTGAGCCATTGCAACATATGGGTGTCGGCATTCTTTAAATTTCCGGCAAGAGAGTGCGCCTGATGCAACTTAACCGCGATCAGGCCATTTTTGTCGAGGGAAAATGCCTTTTCATAGGCTTTGGTAGCTTGGTCATACTGCTTCTGGTTGACGAAAATGTCGCCCTCTAACACGAAGCCCGCAGATATCTTGGGGTTTTGCTTTTGCACCTGCTGGGAGATT
>JBDSEJ010000025.1:0-4049 GCA_039920105.1 Candidatus Nitrotoga sp.
TGCTTGTCGAAGTCCGGCATTGGCACGAGACTAACGGCTCGACAAACATACCGCTAACGGTAATGGTTTTGCTGGAACACACCACTAATTGAATTCAGAGTTGGGCGCACGATTGAGCAAGGCTTCTACCGCGCTCGCTGCCGGAACCTGCTCGTATAATACCCTGTAAACCGCAGCACAAATCGGCATGTCTACGCCCAGGTTTTGCGCCAACTTATGCACTTCTCGCACGGTATAGACTCCCTCCGCCACGTGCCCCAGTTGCCCGAGGATTTCCGGCAACGCGTGGTGTTTTGCCAGCAAAACACCCACCTGTCGATTGCGCGACAAGTCTCCGGTACACGTTAAAATCAAATCCCCGGTGCCAGACAATCCACTCAATGTTTCCGCGCGCACACCCATTTTCAATCCCAGCCTCGTCATCTCAGCCAGCCCGCGCGTAATCAGCCCGGCACGTGCATTTTGCCCATAACCCATGCCTTCGGCGATGCCAGCGGCAATAGCCAATACGTTCTTGACAGCGCCGCCCACCTCGACTCCCATCACATCAGTGCTGGAATAAATACGCAAGGATGGATGATGCAAGGTCTGCGCCAACTGTTTAGCAAATTTGCCATCGACAGACGCCAAAATCAAGGCCGTGGGTAGATCACGCGCCACTTCCAGCGCGAAGCTCGGCCCGGACAACACACCACGGGGAAAGTTTGGTGGCAGGATTTCTGCGGCCACTTGATGTGGAAGTTGTGTCGTGCCCGCCTCGAAACCCTTGCACGCCCAAATTACCGGAATCGCCATGGGTATTGTCGCGATCTGTTGCAGCGTCACACGCAAAGCGGCAATTGGCACAGCAACCAATATCAATTCGGCGCCAGTGAATGCGGCATGCAAGTCGGCAGTAAGGTTCAACCCCTGCGGCAACGGAATTCCCGGCAAGTAATGCTGATTGTAGCGAGTGGCACGCATTGCTTCGATTTGCGCCGCGTCGTACGACCACAATGTTACATGATGACGCGCAGATAGATTGATAGCCAGCGCGCTACCCCATGCACCAGCACCCAATATAGTAATGTTCATTGTATAAAAGAAACTATTCGCCCCAAACTTCTTTCGCCTTCACATAACCTGTAATGCCATCTGGATGACGAACTTTTACCCAACCATCGTCTGAGGTTTCTAACCATTCCAGCGCTACTTGCTGACGTGTATTGAATACAACCGGCGCATCCGCCTCTGCCTCCTCATGCACCGCAACAAGTGGCGATATCACTTCCACAAAGCGCTTGCTGCTTAGGGCATGCTTTTCTATCCAGGAAATGCTACCGGAGCTGTCTCGTACTTTGACCCAATCATCCAGGCTAACTACCTGCTCCAGCGGCAAGTAACGGTTAACCACAAATATTTTTTTTGCTTTAAGTGAGGGGGCGTCATAAAGAATGGCGGAACTGTCCGCAACAGACACATAGTCCAACGCATACACGGAGCCTGCCGCTGTAATTAAAGTAATAAAAAGGGCTAAAGCGACAGGCGGTTCCATTTTTAATGCTGGATATTTGTTGCGGCTTCTGCCTGTGCCTGATTATTTGTTGCGGCTTGAGCCTTTGCCTCATGTTGTTTCTGCTGCTGATACATCACTTCGAAATTGATCGGATTCAGAAATACAGGGTTAAATCCGGCGTGAATCGCCATGTTCGACACCACTTCTCTGAGATAAGGGTAAAGGATGTTTGGGCAGATGATTGCCAATACCGACTCCAACTCATCCGGTGGCAGATTGCGCACCTGGAAAATTCCTGCCTGCTTGGCCTCGATCAGAAACATCACTTTATCTTTTTCTGGAAGTTTGGCGGTAACTGTAACAGTCACAGTAACTTCAAACAGGCCCTCTTCCATAGGAGTGCTCTGGGTATTTAGCTGTAAATCAATTTTCGGATTTTCGCGTTCCAAAAAAATGCTCGGCGCATTAGGACTTTCCAGCGACAGGTCCTTCACATACAGCTTTTCGATATTAAATATGGGTTGTAGTTGTTCGGATGCGACTTCTTCACTCATTATATTTTTCCTTCATTATAAAATTAGCTATTCAATAACTGACTTAATTCACCACTATGCTCCAACGCCACCAAGTTATCGTAGGTACCAACCAAGATGGTGCCTATATAAATTTGTGGCACGGTGCGACATCCGGTTATTTCCATCATTTTCCGTCGTAACTCCGGCTGCAGATCCACTCGAACTTTTTCGATTTCCGTTACACCTCTGGCGCGCAACAGCCGTTCGGCCAGCACACAATACGGGCACACTGCAGCGCAGTACATCAATACTTTTGGCATCATTATTTTTTTAATGGCAGGTCTGCCTTCTGCCAAGCCAGCACGCCACCCGTCAAATTATACGCCAACTCAAATCCATGCTTGCTTAGCATCACACATGCAGCAGCCGACCGTATCCCACTGCTGTCCATCACTACGATAGGTTGCGTACGATAACGTTCCAATTCACCAATGCGCTCATTAAGCTTGCCAAACGGGATTTGTTTCGCATTAATGACATGCCCGGTATTAAATTCTGCCGTTTCGCGCACGTCCAGAACTAATGCATTTCGGTAGTTGATCAGTCGCAGAGCGGCAGCACTGCTTACTTCTTTTATACCGCGTATGCTGTTGCCAATAAACGACCATAGCAGCATCAAACCGCTACTTACTGCCACTAAAATCATCCAGATATTATCTTGCATGAACTGCATGCTGCCGCTCCTCATATTTTTCGAGGGCAAATTCTAGCAGAGCAGCGAAGTTCTCGGGGTTTTTATGTGCCAATGCACTTAACTCTTTACGCACTGCCTGGAAATCATTGGGATATGACCAGATAGCCCTTTCCATCTGTAATTGTGCCGCAGCTTGCTCTCCGGACAACGCCAGCAGCAATGCCTCGCGGTACACCACTAAACTAATGGGTACATAAGACATCACTTTCTCGTTCAATATTCGACTGTCGGCAAAATAGTCAGTACCTGCCTTTACTTTGCCGATCATGAACAAATCAAAGTAAGGGCGTAGCGGGATTTGTGCAAGCGATGCAATCTGTTCATCACGCCAGAAATAACTGCCTTTGCTTACTGGCTGTCGCAATCCCATTAACGCTTGCAAACTACGGTAACTATGCAAAATTTGCACCAGGGACAGCACCCCAAGCAACAGTACGACCCCCAGCGACAGACGTCCCCTATAACGGGATTTCAAGCTATAAGTGGTGGGATCCAGCATTCCCAGAGTAAGCGCCGCCACCCCAAGGAAATAGGCATACCATAACGGATATTCCAACATGCTGTGTATCGCCAACACGCCAAGTAAAGCGTATCCCCACCAATGATAAATTGTACGCTGCGCGCGGCCACACTGAATTAACCACATCGCCAGCATGCCCAAAAAAACAAGCAAGCCAGCCAAGCCCATTTCTGCGGCAATCTGAATTACCAATGAATGCGCATTGTTATACATACCGACAATGTCAGTTCTCTGCAAAACGGGCCCGAGTTTAAAATGCTGCCATGCGAACTGACCAAAGCCTGCACCCAGCAGAGGAAACTGGATAAATATATGCCATCCTTCTCGCCACAAATACAAGCGGATGCTGCCGCCAGTCCCTTCTCCAAACAGACGTCGCATCGTGGTAATACTGCCAGACGCCCCTTCCAGCCAGGGAATTTGCACCACTGCATGCATCAAACCGAAGCCCAGCAATAACAACAAGGTATAACGCCAAAGGGGTAAACTAGATTTATCGCGACGCTGCCACAACCAGGCCATTCCCGCCATAAGCAGTAAATACAACCAGACGCTACGCGAACCACTTAATACCAGAACAAATAGTAGCGGCATGGCCAACAGCGCAACATACTGTACGCGTAGCAGGCTGCGCATGTACAGCAAACCCAATGAGATTAATCCCAGTGTAATGTAGTTGGCAAAATGGTTGGGCTGAGCCACATTGCCATAGACGGCTACGGAAATCTTGACAGTAATCACAGCATCCAAAAAAGTATGCCAGCG
>JBDSEJ010000026.1:0-3705 GCA_039920105.1 Candidatus Nitrotoga sp.
AATGGGACGTAATCTGGCGGAAGGCGTGCCGCGTAGCTTTACCATTTCCAGTAATGAAATACTGGAGGCTCTCACTGATCCACTTAATAATATTGTCAGCGCGGTAAAGATAGGGTTAGAACAGACCCCCCCTGAGCTGGGCTCGGATATTGCCAGAAAAGGTATGGTTCTGACTGGTGGCGGCGCATTGCTCCGTGATATCGACCGCTTATTGATGGAGGAAACTGGCTTGCCAGTGTTGATTGCGGATGACCCGCTTACCTGCGTGGTGCGCGGTTCCGGTAAGGCTCTTGACCGGATGGATAAATATAGTGGGATTTTCACCAACGATTAAGTATTAGACTTAATGGTGCGTGGATGATTTTTAAATCACTACAGTCCAGTAATTAACTTCTCTTCCGGCTTTACTTCCGTAAAAGGAAGAGAGTAGTGTCAGTGTTATAACTGAAAATTATAAGCAGAAATGGCTGTTGAAAAGCCCTAATGGAACCAAACCAGCCCCTTCGTTTCTTTAATCGAGGCCCATCTCCAGCCGTCCGGCTGGCATTTTTCGCGCTTCTCTCGTTGCTGCTATTGTTTGTGGATGTGCGATATCGATATCTGGAATCTCTACGAAGCGGCCTTTCAGTCTTGGTGCACCCCCTGCAGCGGTTAGTCACGGCACCAAGTAAGCTATGGCATGAGGTTGATGCTTTTGTTGTCTTCCACTACAGCTTGATTCGCGACAACGCTGAGTTACGCAAACAGCACACTTTAGATATCGTGCAGTTGCTCCAGCTGGAGGTGCTTAAATCGGAGAATCAGCACTTGCGTGACCTGCTAATGGTGAAGCAGCGCGCCGAATATCCAATGCAGCTAGCCGAAATCATGTATGTCGAACGAGACATCTTTAATCGCAAAGTATTGCTGGACAAGGGCACTCAAGCAAATGTACTAGCCGGACAAATAGTGATGGATGATAAAGGAATCGTCGGCCAAGTTACACGTGTTTATCCTTGGATGAGCGAGGTTACGTTAATTACTGATAAGGGTCATGCGGTACCAGTGCAGGTGTTGCGTAATGGCTTGCGCGCAGTGGTGTTCGGTTCTGGTGATGCTGGTGAGCTGGCGCTGCGTTATATCCCCAACAGTTCTGATATTCAAAAGGAAGATGTGTTGGTAACTTCCGGTATTGATGGCACCTATCCGCCTGGTCTGCCGGTGGCCAAGGTAATTAATGTTGAGCGCGACCCTGCTTATCCTTTTGCCCGTATTCTGTGTGCCCCGATTGGAGGGGTGGATAAGTGGCGTCAACTATTAATCTTGTCCGCACTATTTAAGTTGCCGGAGCGCCCGGAGGTGATTGAGGAAGCCGCAACCGACACGCCCAAAAATGGCAAACGGGGGGGCGGTGAGAGAGCGCATACTGAATAACCAGGAATTCCAGTCGCCTGTCAGTCGTGTTTTCATTGCAGCCAGCCTACTTGTTGCGTTGTTGCTCGATTGGCTGCCATGGCAAGGTATCTGGCTGGCGTTCCGTCCAGATTTTGTCGCGATAGTATTGCTTTATTGGTGCACGCACAAACCCTACCATGTTGGTATAGGCATTGCTTGGACGATAGGTATACTTGCCGATGTGGCGGATGCAAATCTCTTTGGGCAGCATGCGCTGGCATACTCGGTCTTAGCTTTTAGCGGCATCGTGTTGCATCGCCGAGTGCTGATGTTCAATTTGGGCCAGCAGACCCTACAAATTTTCCCCTTGTTATTGCTTGCATATATCGTGTATGCAGCGGCCCATTGGCTGCTACGCGGCAATATTTCATGGGAATATTTCATTGGCAGTGTAGTCTCAGCCTTGCTGTGGGCACCAGTGACCATATTGTTGCAGGCTTTGCGTCGTCACCGTGTTGCCCCTTCTGAATAGTTATGAAGCATCACATCGAGTTTAAAGACACTCAACGAGAAATCCATAGTTTCCGGTTGCGTCTGGCGCTAAGTATAGGGTTTGTGTTAATGCTGCTGTTAATGCTGCTGGCGCGATTTATTTATTTGCAGGTAATACAACAAAGCCATTATCAAACTTTGGCAGAGAATAATCGCATATCTATCGTGTCCATTGCACCCAGCCGCGGCCTGATACTTGACCGCAACGGCGTGGTTCTGGCACAGAATTATTCTGCTTATACTCTAGAAATAACCTTAAACAAGGTTCCCGATTGGAAGGCGACTATTGATGAGCTTTCAAAGTTAATAGATATCCAGCCCGGAGATCGCAAGCGTTTTAGGAGAATGCTGGCCGATAGCCGCAAATATGAGAGTCTGCCAATACGCAATCGCCTAACGGATGAAGAGGTGGCGCGCTTCTCTGCACAGCGCTATCGTTTTCCCGGCGTTGAAATTAAAGCGCGATTGTTCCGTGAATATCCTTTCCATGGGCAGAATTCTCATCTGATTGGTTACATTGGTCGTATTAATGAGAGTGAAATTGCGCAGCTGGAGGAGGATGAAATGGCTGCTAACTATCGTGGTTCTGATTACTTCGGCAAAACTGGTATCGAGCAGAATTACGAGAGCGAATTGCATGGAAAATCCGGCTTCCAGCAGGTAGAAGTTGATGCGAGTGGGCGCGAGGTACGAGTGCTGTCGCGCACCCCGCCTGTTTCAGGCGAAAACTTGATACTAACGATAGATGCCAAGTTGCAGGGAATTGCCGAGCAAGCGTTTAGCAATTATCGGGGTGCGTTAGTAGCTATAGACCCAAGCAATGGGGAGGTATTGGCCTTTATCAGCAAGCCAGGCTACGATCCAAACTTGTTCGTTGATGGTATTGATGAACAGAGTTGGAATGAGCTTAATAACTCGCCCGATGTGCCACTCAACAATCGCGCATTGCGTGGCCAGTATGCACCAGGCTCCACCATTAAGCCCTTCATGGCATTGGCTGGGCTGCATTACAACAAGCGCTCACCCGGCTACACTATTAGTGACCCAGGTTATTTCAGCTTGCCCGGCAGTCGTCACCGATACCGCGATTGGAAAAAAGAGGGGCATGGCAGCGTAGACTTGTTTAAATCCATCGTGGTGTCTTGCGATACTTATTATTATGGGCTGGCCACAGAGTTGGGCATTGACAATATACATAATTTTTTGTCGAATTTTGGGTTCGGTAAAAAAACAAATTTAGATATGGGAGGTGAGGTTTCCGGTTTGTTGCCGTCACAGGAATGGAAGCGGAAGCGCCACAAACAAAGGTGGTATGCCGGCGACACGGTTTCGGTTGGTATCGGTCAGGGCTACAATTTGGTTACGCCGTTGCAATTGGCTTATGCCACAGCAATACTGGCCAATGATGGGGTAGCTTACCGCCCGCATCTGTTGAAGGAAGTGCAAAGTTCGCGCACTAGCGAAAAACGTATATTGGGGTCGAATCTGGAATCCAATTTAAATCTCCATTCGGAGCATCTTGCGCTGGTGAAAAGCGCTATGGTGGCGGTGACGCAGCCCGGGGGTACTGCTTCCATGGCGGGTGCGGGTGCATCCTATACCTTCGCCGGCAAAACTGGCACGGCGCAGGTAATCGGCATTAAACAGGGCGAAAAATATATCGAGAGCAAGATTCAGGAACGGCATCGCGACCACGCTTGGTTCATGGCCTTTGCACCTTCCGATCAGCCTAAGATCGCGCTAGCAGTGCTTGTTGAGAATGGAGGTCACGGTAGCTCT
>JBDSEJ010000027.1:0-7357 GCA_039920105.1 Candidatus Nitrotoga sp.
TTTAAACGTCGCTTTCAAGTAGGCAATTACATCGGCTACACCCTGCTGTCCAATAGTCATGTTCCAATAGGGCATATTTGACGATTTGCCAATTGCCGGACCGCCATGATTAATCACGTTGTATAGATATTCCATTGGCAACTTTTCAAATGGAATATTGGCATGAATTGCCGGCTTAGGGTCCAAACCAGATGCTGCTGGCCCATCACCTTTGCCAGTCGCTCCATGACACTGCGAACAATACTCTTTGTAAATAACTTTGCCGCGACCGACACTGGCCTTGCCAAATTCCGGACTTGTCCAAGGCTCGTAATATTTGAAGTCATTTACACCCTGCGTCAATAAGTACCCGATCACCGCGCGGAGTTGTGGGTCTGTTGCATCTGCCAGAAATTCTCCACTGTGCGGCGTAAAATCTTGTGGATTCACTCCAAAACGATAGATCCAGTCCGGATCATAGCGTTGACCGGACGCTTGCAAAGCGGTGCTCTGTGGTCCCCCGATTAATTTTCCACCTTCATCGGTCGTATGGCAGCCTATGCAGGCGTGAGCCTTGAACACCATTGCACCAAAATCGGCTTCAAACTTCGACACTTTTGAAGTATCAAACGCGCCGACTTTAACTCGCGGATCCTTGTTGTGATCAGCGAAATAATCAGCGATAGCATTGGCCTCAGATTCGGTGACAACCGGATGTTTGGGCGATACTTCAGTTAAATCCCAGCGATATCCTTTGGCATAGAGTGGCGCTTCTTTTCCGGTCAACCATCCAATCAACCAAGGTCGCCGGTATTTGCTTCCGGCCCAGATGAGATCGGGAGCCTTGAGATTAAAGCGTGAATCAGCCTTGCCTTCCAATCGGTGACATTGATTGCAAGTTTGCTTAATAATTTTCTTAGCGCGAACTTGATCACTTGCGAATGACACCCCGGGCGATGATATCAATCCTAATAACGCGAAGAGCGTGCTGACAACAAATATTCCACTTTTCATCTTCATTTCGCAATTCCTTCAAATTGAATGATTTCAACTAACCTGCTCTCTCGTAAGAAATATCTTAACCGTTTAAGTAACATTACTAGGTTAGTTAATTGCTTACATTCTGTAATAATATAAAACCGTTAATGCTTCGTATGTGACTTATCACACATTACAAAGCAATAACATGCGGCTAGAACGTTCGTTTAGTATTGCTTAAGTTATTCTAATGTGATTCATCATCAACAATTGAATTTACATTTTTCTATTAATAAGCGAAAAATAAATTGACTGATTCGTTCAATAGCGTAGCAAAATTCTAACTATGCCCCTTTGGCCAGGCGAGTAAGATACTGTATCATTTGAATATGCAATTAAATACGAAATATATGAAAGCCGTCTTTTTGGATTTTGAACAACCTATAGCCGAACTGGCAGGAAAAATTGAGCAACTGCGTTTTGTACAGAATGATTCTGCACTTGATATATCCGATGAGATTAACCGCCTGCAAATAAAAAGTCAGGCGTTAGCCAAGGATATTTATGCCAAGCTCACACCGTGGCAAATATCACAAGTATCACGCCATCCTCAGCGCCCCTACACGTTGGATTACATTCAGCATCTCTTTACTGATTTTCAGGAGCTGCATGGAGATCGTTGCTACGCCGATGATCCGGCTATTGTCGGAGGATTAGCGCGTTTCAATGGCCAAAGTGTAATGGTGATCGGACATCAAAAGGGGCGTGATACCAAAGAGCGACAATATCGCAATTTTGGCATGCCTCGCCCCGAGGGCTACCGCAAGGCAATGCGATTAATGCGACTAGCGGAAAAATTCGATATTCCCATTATGACTTTTATTGATACTCCTGGCGCTTACCCTGGAATTGGTGCAGAAGAACGTGGTCAGTCCGAAGCCATTGGCAAAAATTTGTATGTAATGGCAGAGCTTCGCGTGCCATTGATCTGTACGGTGATTGGCGAGGGTGGCTCTGGTGGTGCATTGGCCATTGCAGTAGGAGACGTATTATTGATGTTGCAATATGCTACATACTCGGTCATCTCACAAGAAGGCTGCGCTGCCATCCTTTGGAAAAATGCGAGCAAGTCGGCTGATGCAGCCGAAACGCTGGGTATCACCGCTACCAGATTGAAGGCATTGGGGCTGATCGACAAAATTATTAATGAACCCCCAGGCGGTGCTCACCGTGATTGTCAGGCAATGATGCTAACCCTGAAAAAAAGCTTACAGGAAACTCTTAAACAGGTGCAATCTCACTCCATAGACAAGCTATTACAGATCCGTTTCAACCGTGTAATGGGCTATGGTAAGTTCAAGGAAGTCGAGATTTGATTTAACGGAGTGCGTTGCCGACGCGCTCTCACCTTTGCTTCCTTCGGGCAGCTCCATCTTGCTTGGACTGAGTGGTGGGGTTGATTCGGTCGTCCTGCTACACCTGCTACAACAACTATCTATCCGTTATTCATGGCGATTAAGCGCATTGCATGTACATCACGGTATCAGTCCGCATGCGGATGTTTGGGCGGTTTTCTGTGCTGATTTGTGCGAGCTCTATGGTGTCTCCTTTAAAGTCGAACATGTAAATATCGCGCCGTTACGTTCGCTAGGCATTGAAGCGGCGGCGCGCAAACTTCGTCACGCCGCACTAGCTCAACAGCAGGCGGATTTTATAGCGCTGGCGCATCACCTTGATGATCAGGCGGAAACTTTACTACTGCAATTGTTGCGAGGGACTGGAGTGCGAGGAGCAAGCGCCATGCCAGCTATAAAGTATCGTATTAATGCCTCGACACTGCTACGCCCTTTGCTTAATGTTCCTCGTTCCATATTGCTGAAATATGCTCAACAGCATGCCCTCCAGTGGGTTGAAGATGAAAGCAACGTCGATGACACTTATCCTCGCAATTTTTTACGTCATAGAATACTGCCGCTGTTGGAATATCGCTTTCCTGCCTACCGCAAAACCTTGTTGCGTAGCGCACAAAATTTTGCCGAGGCAACTGAATTACTGAATGAGTTGGCACAGCAGGATGCGGAAGTAGCTATAGAAAATAACTGCCTGGATATAAAAAATTTGCGTGTATTGGGCATTGTCCGAGGTAAAAATCTATTGCGTTACTTTCTTGAGGGGCAAGGAGCACCCATTCCAGACAGCACGCGTCTACAAGAAATGTTGCGCCAGCTATGCAATGCTCGCCAAGATGCGCAGGTGTGCATTGAATGGCAGGGCTGGCAAATGCGTCGATATCGCGACCATGCTTACACTATGCCTGCGTTGCCGCCGCCGGTTGATTTTACCGTTATCTGGTGTGGTGAAGCAGATATGCTGTTGCCACCGCCACACGGTATGCTTCATTTTAAATATGCCATGGGGCAGGGTATCAGCCTAGCCAAACTAAAGCTTGGAATTGTCAAAGTTCGGGCGCGTCATGGTGGCGAGAACATTCGAGTGGATGCTGCCCGACCGCAACGAAACTTGAAGAATTTATTACAGGAAAATGAAACGCTGCCGTGGCAACGCAACTTATTACCTTTGCTATTTTGTGATATTGACTTAGTGTGTGTCCCGGGCATAGCAATAGCCACTAAATATCAGGCTCAGTCGGATGAAGCTGGTGTAGTGGTCATTTGGCAAATAACTCTCAGTACGACTTAATTTTACGGCAGACTAGAAATAGCAATTGTGGCGGGGGTCTACGATTTTGTATGAACGGGGTTTTAATTAAATAAATTAACCGTTCATCAAATTGGATGTTAAAGCCGTCCACAATTGTTTCCCAGTCCTGGGGGCATTGCCCATTTTCTCCCAAGGTGTCTCAGAACTAGATAAATAACTTGGATTTTTGGATTATCTATAGCTAATTGCAGGATAACCCTCCCTCATGATTATTTTAACGGTTGAATGAGTTGAAATAATTCTTATAACTTCTTTTTTATTAATAAAATCAAATATTTCAATGATTGTACAATCCTGTAAATACTGATCACTTATTATCAATTCCTTAGTAACTCCGGAAATATCCATAATGAAGACAACTGTGTTAGCATCAGAACCGTGTTTATGCTTGATTTTGCACCCAGAAATAAGATTTAACAAATACTTGCTTATTTCCTCATGTTTTACTTTTATTTCGCTTAATTCATTAATTTTATGACTTTCAAAGCGCTTTTTCATCCATTTTTTTAACATTTAATTATTTGTGAGTTCTAACTTAATTGCGAAATTTCTATAGTTGGAATTACTGCTGCCACGTACCAGAGAGTTCAATATCTCTGGATTTTATTCTTGCAACGAATAGCTTTAATGCTACCAGTTTTTTTACACTGAGTTAAGGACCCTATATATTGAAGTTGGTTGCCGTAAATTTTATCCACTTGGTTCTTGACAAAAACGCATCAATAAATTCATGAACTAATTGTCATATAAGTGGTTGCAAAATGACATTATAGTGACTTTATTGACAAGCTAATACCCACAATAAGAATTGGATGTTGCTTGTAAACCGAATGCCCTTCCTCATAAATTACTCAGGGCCGCACCATCTTGCCAAAATTTATTTTCTGCGAAATTGACAATTTGAATTGTCAATTTAACAAAATCAATATAATTAAATTTGTTACTACAGGTCGTATGGTTTTTATATTTCTTGTAATAAATACCATGACTTGGTACAGTTCATCGAAATTTCAACCACATGGGAGTCAAGATCATGAATAAATCAGAATTGATAGATGCAATAGCCAAATCCACTAAACAAACAAAGTCTAGTATAGAAGAAACCTTGAATGCATTGACGGCTGCTATTCAAACATCTTTAACAAAAAACGATAATGTTCAACTAATTGGTTTTGGTACGTTTGCCGTAGAAGCACGCGCTGCAAGAGTCGGTCGCAATCCAGCTACAGGCAAAGAGTTAAAGATATCGGCCAAGAATGTTGTTAAATTCAAAGTTGGCAGCAAATTAAAAGATGCCGTTGCTGGCGTTAAAATCAAGAAAAAATAACGAAATATGCTCTAAATTTTTTAAAAGCTGCTCGAATCAGGCTATTCTAGCCTGTTGCAGGTTTACTTGAATCAAAAATGAAAAGCAGAGCTACTCTTTATAATTTAACTATGATCAAGGATAAAAATTATGAGCAAAAGTCAAGATAGTAAAAAGGCAGTCAAGAAGGAACCTGCTAAAACTCTAAAAGAAAAAAAGGCCGCAAAGAAGGTGAAAAAAGATGAAAAGATGCGGCAAGGATAAGCCCAACGAATAAATTTGGATTGTGGTTGCGAAGTGATCTACAATCTAAACCGTTTTTTGGCAAGCCCAGTTGGATTGTGAGCTTGCCCTCTGACCGCGTATGTTCTTCACAACGCCGCAGACTTAACATGCATTGCAGCACTATTCTGCTTAATTTACTTTTTTAATGCATTTTTACCTAGTTTTCTCCTTTTTGTTTAATATAACGCAGCATTATTACGCGAAACACGTTAGCCAACACGACGTGATTGAACAGTTAACCTCTACTTTATTTGGCGAAGCTGATGAAATGGAATGCCAGCTTTTGGACTTGACTTCATCAACTAGCTTTTGTCGGAGTTGAAGTTAGTTTATAAGTGCTTTTTGCCCAAGTAGCAGATTAAGGTGGAGCAGGGTGGGTATGGCATAACAACATTATGCAACTCCTGGTTTTCGTTCTTTGATTAAGTCAATCGTGCTTGTGTGGTTTCAACAGCTTGGCCACCAAACCGCTCCAACCGGTTTGATGTGAGGCACCCACCCCGCTACCGGTGTCGCCATGAAAATACTCATGGAACAAAATATAGTCCTTGAAGTGCGGGTCTTCCTGAAACTTGGTTTGATCGCCGAAGACTGGTCGCCGCCCCGAACCATCGCGCCTGAACAAGCGCGTCAAACGCAATGCCACTTCATCTGCAACATCATGGAGAGATAGCATGTTTCCGGATCCTGCAGGGCATTCAATTTTGAATTCATCTCCGTAAAATTTTGCAAAGCGACGCAGAGAGGTTACCAACAAATAATTGACAGGGAACCATATAGGGCCGCGCCAGTTGGAATTTCCGCCGAACACTCCCGATTCGGACTCGGCCGGTTGATAGCTGACGCTAATAAGATTATCGCCACAGCTGAAGTTATAAGGCGCATCCTTATGGTTACGTGATAGTGAGCGTATGCCGTAATCGGAAAGGAATTCAGTCTCGTCCAGCATGCGCTTCAACAATGCTTTCATGCGATGACCGCGAAGCAGCGAGAGCAGGCGACGATTGCCACGATTTGGTTCCTGCCAGTGAGAGACGAGTGCTGCCAACTCGGGACGATATTTCATGAACCACTCCAGCCGTAGTTTGAAACCCGGCAATTGATCCAGCACCTCCGGCTCCAAAATCTCCACGGCATAAAGCGGGATGAGACCCACCATTGAACGAATTTTGAGTGGAACCATCCCGCCATCTGGGTTGCGCAGTACGTCATAATAAAACTGATCTTCTTCGTCCCACAGGCCTACACCCTGATCACCGATGTTGTTCATCGCCTGAGCAATGTACAGAAAGTGTTCAAAAAACTTGGTGGCAATATCCTCATAGGTGCCGTTGTGTTGAGCCAACTCAAGCGCGATACGCATCAGGTTTAATGCGTACATTGCCATCCAACCCGTACCATCGGCCTGATTTATATAACCACCAGTAGGGAGCGGCGCACTGCGATCGAACACACCTATGTTATCCAAGCCAAGGAAGCCGCCCTGAAACATGTTGTGTCCATCGACATCCTTGCGGTTAACCCACCAGGTAAAATTCAGCAGCAGCATATGCAACTGACGTTCAAGAAAATCAAGGTCACCGCTACCATTGTTGGCATCGCTTTCGGCCTTGTACACCTCCCACACAGCCCATGCATGCACCGGCGGATTCACGTCGCCGAAAGCCCATTCGTAAGCGGGCATCTGCCCGTTCGGATGCATGTACCAAATGCGCGTCATTAACAGTAATTGATTCTTGGCGAACACCGGATCAATATCCACCAAAGCGATACAGTGGAAAGCCAAATCCCACGCGGCATACCAGGGATATTCCCACTTGTCCGGCATCGAAATAATGTCTTCGTTGTTTAGATGCTGCCACTCCTTGTTGCGTCCGTTATGACGTTCGGGCGGAGGCGATGGCATATTCGGATCGCCTGTCTGCCATTTCGGGATATCAAAATAATAAAACTGTTTGCTCCAGATCATGCCAGCAAAGGCTTGACGCTGGATCAGGCGTGCATCTTCATCTGCAATATCAGTTTGTAGCACCTCATAAAATTCATCTGCTTCGGCCTGACGCAAACTAAAAACAGAATCAAAATCTT
>JBDSEJ010000028.1:0-2184 GCA_039920105.1 Candidatus Nitrotoga sp.
TTGTCGGGAGTGCTGCAAGACGTTTAGCGCCCTGACCGGCACCCCGTTGAACCGGTTGCATAAGCGGGGCAAGTGGCTTGACCAGGCGCACGCACTACAAGTCGGTCAGACGTTGCGAGAGGTTGCCCGTGCCTTGCGAATTCACCTCAGCACCGCACATCGCTGGCGGCATCGCTTTCTGGCGGCACCCAATACAGTCCAGCCGCAAGCACTAACTGGCATTGCCGAGGCTGATGAAACAATGTTCTTGCTGTCGTTCAAGGGAAAGCGGATCGGTTTGGATCGCAAGGCACGAAAGCGCGGCGGGCAAGCCACCCAGCGCGGCCTCTCGCACGAACAGGTGCCAGTGCTAGTTGCTCGTGATCGTGCCGGTGCAACGATGGATTGTGTGCTGAAGGCAATGGACATGGCAACGTTGTCTGTTGCGCTGAAACCGTTCTTGACGAAAGATGTTGTGCTTTGTACCGACGGCAGCAAGGCGTTTGCCGGCGCAGCACGTAAATTGGGCATCGAACATCACGCTGTCAACCTGTCAGCAGGCATCCACGTCGACGGTGCTTGGCACGTGCAGAATGTCAACGCTTATCACAGCCGGCTCAAAGCCTGGGTACAAAAGTTTCGCGGTGTGGCCACGTGCTACTTGGCCAACTATCTCGGATGGTTTCGTGCCCTCGACCGTGCAAAAGGCAATGAACCAAAACCCCAGCAGTGGCTGGCTATGGCGATCGGTGAAACGGTCTAACAACATGATTTGCGAACACAGCCTTTTTTTAACGTTAGATTAAATGGAGATCAAATCATGAAACAGAACAGCGATCAATACTTAGTTTCCCTGAGTCTTGCTGTCTGCTTGACATCCCTGATTGGGTGTACAACACAGCCGAAGGTCACGGAGCCAAAGCTCGACGATGGCATCCATAACCCTTACGGTGTAGTGCTTGATCCGTTGAATCAGGTTCGATCTGTATCTACCTCAAAAGATGATTCAGGCCAGCTTTCTGGGATGTATGAGATTCCCGTCAAAAATATCTATATGGATGAACGATATGCGAAGAAAGATAGTGATAGTGGCGAGACACGCCCTATCTCGAAGATCAGCCCCGTGCTTCTGGAATGGATCAGCACAAAAAATGCTGATGAACCTGTAGAGATCATCGTCACTTTTAAGGATGACATACGGATACCTCGACTGCCCGAACTGGGCGCAGAAGAGAATCGTGAAAAAGGTACAACCCGGCGATTGGATGCAATCAACACACTCAAGAAAGCGCGTAAAGAGTCTCAGGCACAGTCTTTGAAAAAACTGGCTGAGTATGGCAATTTCAGACAATCCGACAGTTTCTGGATCGTCAACAGCGTTGTTGGAACCGTCAAAATTGGAGAAGTAAAACGTCTTTCTGAATCCAGTGAAGTCGTTTATCTTCAACCAGTGGAGGGAGGTGAGCAACCACCGCAAGACGCAAACAACAACAACGATGCCTAGGATGGTCGGGACAGAATTGTCTCGGATCCTTATTTTAACTTGGGGCTTACCAGCCCTTGGATCGGCCTTCTTGACACTGGGGTTCGAGACACTCATGACATGTTCAATTCGCCAGATCACATCGCATGGATGCGGGATTGCGTCAATGGTGGGAATAGCTGCAACGACACCTCGAATCCCAATTTCGATCCTACAGACTTTTCATGGAATCACGGCACGAGTTCTGCTGGGCTTTTAACCGGAAACAATAGACTTGGTAACCAGTACCGTGGCGTGACGGCCATAAACATGGATAGCTGGCAGATCTATACTTCTGGCGGTTTGAACACAGCGGCTGCCGTGCGGGGTATACAGGCAGGCATCGCGGCGTTTGACAAGGTGCTGGTGGGTGAGATCCAGGCAAGCGAGTCTGAGACTGGCACTATCGCTACAGCAGCCGACAATGCTTACGATGCCGGTATCATTTTCGTCTCAGCCAACGGAAATTTTGGCCCGAACGCATCGACTGTACGTTCGCCGGGAATCGCTCACAAGGTTCTGGGTGTCGGTGGCTTCATGACTGACGGTGGCGCCCAGTACGATAATCAAGGGCGCGGACCCGCTACCGACTCGCGTTACAAACCAGATATTCAGGCCCCAACATGGAGCGAAACGGCCAGCAACACTAGCGATAACGCTTTAAGGGTGTTCAGTGGCACAAG
>JBDSEJ010000029.1:0-2129 GCA_039920105.1 Candidatus Nitrotoga sp.
CGCTTAACCAAGCGAGTATCAGGCCACCAACCATTCCAGCTATCAGCCCTGAGAATAAGGGCGCCCCAGATGCCAGAGCAACACCAAGACATAGAGGAAGTGCCACTAAAAATACTACAATACCTGCTGGCAAATCGTCTTTTAGATGCCGAAAATAGTACTGTACGGGCTGCTGAGTCACTTTTCCGCCTCCACAATTTTATTTTAAATACATATTATGCATAATCTGAAATGTAGTTGCACCGTTTCAAAAACAGAATGCAAACCACCGCCACAGCAGAATACCGCAGACGATCACTTGCAGACTCTGCGACCTCTGTCGGCGGAAAATAATTCAGATAGTAAAGCCTTATCAAGAAGCTTTATCAAAAAAATTTTTCGAGGTGCTATATGTTATTGATAAAAATCAATATTTCCAGTCTGAATTTCGTACATGCCGCCCACAATGGCTATCTCATTGTTGCCCTCCATTTCGCGCAAAATTTCGCTGCGATGTTTGATATTGGCAATCATCAGATGAACATTGGCCACAGCTACTTTTTCCACAAACTCTGAATTCTTGGAGTTCCGGTCTGTTGTTGGCTCGCGAACACTTGCTACTGCTGGTTTAAGTTTTGCAATTAAAGTAGTGAGATTACCTAGTCTTACATCATCACACGCACCTTTAATGGCGCCACATCGACTGTGGCCTAAAACAACGACAATTTTGGCCCCGCCGATTTTGCAAGCAAATTCCATGCTGCCGAGTATGTCTTCATTGATAACATTTCCAGCTATTCGAATGCTGACGAGATCACCTAAACCTTGATCGAAAATAAGCTCGGCTTATGCGCGCGAATCTATGCAACTAAGAATAACGGCAAATGGACATTGCCTATCTGATGTTTCGTTCAATTGTTGTAATAGATTGCGGCTGATTTTAAAGTTATTAACAAATCGTGCATTACCATCTTTAAGAGCTCTTAATGCCATTTCCGGCGTAAGCAATAATTGAGAGTCGTATATATTGGATGCCATCAAATCTCCTGTGATCAATTATTAATCTTGCTTTAGTGTTACTAAATTTCAAAACCATATTTTTTAACAAACCGACCTTATTAAGGTGGCAAAAAAACCGATCCTCAGTCGGGGCAAGCTATCCAACGCGTCACATGATGATGCTGGCTTGATGGCAAGGAGTAATCAGGTCGGACAGATTCAGCAAAGTATTCAGTGTTATTTTGCCAATGCTATCCAGCCTTCACCCTTATAAACGGCGCGAGATGAACTAACACGCACACTGGCTGAACCCTCACAGTAAATAACAGAGAACGAACTGCTGCTACAGTATTTGTAAAAGGATACGTATTTCGATTTATATATAAAGATGATTGGATGGAATTGCTCGAAACTTGGATTTAAGTCTAAAAACCTCTCGAATTTCGATCACCAGTAGTAGAGTATTTTACGATGCAGCTGCTCAATATATACTCGCTAAGCAAGTAATGGAATATAACTGATTTGGTTACCTCTTTAACCCACCATACACTAACTTAGTTTGGTCTTAGAACCAATACATCACAGGGAGAAAGTTTTATAAGACGATCCGCAAAGGAGCTAAGAAAAAGCCCGGAAAAGCCCCTCTTATTCCTTGTCGCTATTACAACCATACCCGCATTAATTTCTTTAGCATACTCAGCCAGCCGATCTGCTGGAGACAGCGCAAATAAAACTTCAAAATGAGCATTTTTGAACGCCAGTGCAGGCATCATTTGACTTGCTTTTTCTTTAATCGATATCAACATTTTTTGTTTCAACTTCTCAACTGTTTCCTTATCAGGAATTTCCTCCACCCCCATGTCACTAACGTTAATATCTTTTTTTATTACATGAACATAGTAAGCTTCTCTTTTAGTCCAGACACATTCATGCCCCCACCTTGAAATACTTGGCATAAACTCGTCTTCGGTTGGCATAGCAATAACTATTTTTTGTGGGTTCATTTTAACCTCTCAAGTAAATGCAAATCTCTCGTTAGGACAATAAGGTACAGTGAGTAACTTAGTCAAGGTAATAATGAGGCGATGTCAACGCTAAATAGAAATGTCCCCTTGCCTGCAAAGTAGAAATGTCCCCTTTGTCTGTTTTGT